>JAYUXE010000993.1:0-7764 GCA_043753165.1 Archangiaceae bacterium
TACTTGATCAGCCGCCGCGAGTTCAATCTGACGTCGATCGCCGTGCTCCTGACGATTCTCGGTTACTCGATCAACGACACGATCGTGATCTACGACCGAATTCGCGAAGAGATGGCCCGGTACAAGGGCAAGCCGCTTCCCGAGATCATCAACATCGCGGTGAACGACACGCTGTCGCGCACGATTCTCACCTCGGGCGTCACGGCGCTGTCTCTGATCGGTCTGCTCATCTTCGGCGTCGGCGAGATCTTCGACTTCGCGGCGGCGATGCTGATCGGCATCGTGGTCGGTACGTACTCGTCGGTCTACATCGCGAGCCCGCTGGTCATCTGGCTCGACGAACGTCAGGCGCGTGAGAACAACAGCCCGTCGATGAAGGCGAAGACGGCATGAAGCGCCTTCTGTTGATTGCGGCCTTGGGGTTGGCGGGTTGTGGCATCAGCCAGGAAATCGGCTCTACCTGCACGGCGAACGCCGACTGTGGCCCCGCGCTGTCGTGCCTCGACGTGAAGGCGAAGGACAAGAACAGCGTCTGCGCCGCGTCGGGCAAGAAGATCTGCACCAAGCAGTGCGTCGACGACACCCAGTGCCTGAAAACGGGCCCGGCGTGCCTCACGTCCTGCGACGGCCTGAAGACCTGCGGCACCGCTTCGCTGTAGGCAGGCCCGCGAGCGGGCAAAGAAAAACCCCGGGGCCCTGTCTGGGCACCCCGGGGTGACTTCATGGCCCGTCGGCTCACCTTGAAGACCCATGCGGGGCCTTCGAAGCGGGCTGAATTACTTCTTCGCCGGAGCGGGGGCAGCGGCCTTGCCGTCGTCCTTCGTGTACTCGACGTCGAGCTCGATCTTGATTTCTTTGCCGACCATGACGCCTTCGCCGACCGGCACGTTCCAGATGAGGCCGAAGTCATCGCGGTTGATCGTGCCGGTGGCCGAGACGCCGCGGGTGGCCATCTTGGTGAAGGGGTTGGCGACTTCAGGGCTGATGGTCGCGTCGAGGACGACTTCCTTCGTCTTGTCCTTCAGGGTCAGGTCGCCCGTGATCTTGTACTTGTCGCCGGCTTTCTCGATCTTCTTCGAGACGAACTTGGCGGTCGCGAACTTGGCGGTATCGAAGAACTCCGGGCTGTTGAGGTGCTGGTCGCGCTTTTCGTTGCCGGTGTTGACCTTGGTCACGTCGATCGTGGTCTCGATCTTCGACTTGGTGATGTCTTTGTCGTCGAGCATGACGGTGCTGGTGATCGGGCCCAGGGTGCCCTTCACGGTCGAGACCATCATGTGCTTCACGGCAAAGCCGGCCGCCGAGTGGGCCGGGTCCGACTTCCAGGTGCTGGCAACGGCAGAGCCCGAGAGGGCGAGGAAAGCGAGGGCGACAGAGAGCTTGGTCATGTGAGGTCCTTGGAATTGGTTGAACGACGGGTGGGAAGTAAGCCGGTGCATACACCGCAGCAATGGGCCATTTGCGGACACACTGTCCCAGCCACGCACCTAATCGAAATCAGCGCTTCTTGCGCGATTTCTTGTCGGGCGCCGACGCGAGCACGGCTTGCGGCCAGAGTCCCGACACGGGCAGCTCGGGCGCGATCGTCAGCGCGTCGCCTTCTTTGCTGAACAGGAACCACACCGAGATGCAGGCAGCGAGCGCGGCGATGGTCATCGTCGTGTACTGATCATCGAGCATGCCCGACAGGCCGCCGATGGCCGAGGCGATGACCTGGGTCGCGGCGAGCATCACCATCAGCACCAGGCCCACTTCGCGTTTGAGCTCGTGCAGGCAGGCCATGCCGATGAAGAAGCAGTAGTAGTAGCAGGTGAGCTCTGCGCCCGCGACGATGTAGCCGGTGCCCATCGCGGCGGCGATCCACAGCGCGCCTCGGGTCTGTCGAACGGCGAGGTAGATGAGTGCGGCGAGCCCGAGCAGGATCAAGATGAACAGCGGCTGCGCTTCGTGGAACTTCTGAACGCGGGTGTCCTTCCACTTCTGCCAGGGGTCGATGGCGGCGCCGTCGCGGAGCCAGCTGCCGCGCGTGTCGGGTCGGTAGCTGACGACCGTGCGCAGGCCCATGTGGTTGGTCAGCGGCGTGTTGGCGTGCTTGCTGGTGTTGCCGATGAACTTGGTCCACGTTGCGAGCCCGCCGCCCAGCTGCAACGAGGCGGGGATGAGCAGGGCACAGCCCAACGCTCCGCCGGCGACGAACTTCACGAACCCGGGGTCGAGCTTGCGGTTGACGCGGAAGAGCTCGATGCCCGCGAGCAGGGGCCCAATCACCATCAGGCCGGGGAAGAGCCGCAGCAGCGTCGCGTACGAAAGGGCGAGGCCCGCGAGCAGGAACTTTTCCTTCCGAAGCAGGCACACGACCGCCACCGTGTAGAAGATCCAGTCGTGGCGAAGGAAGGCGCCACCCGTCCAGTAGAAGCGCGCGGGGAAGTTGCAGCCGAGCACGAGCATGCTGACGGCGAAGACCCTGGGTCCAAAGGCCCAGTAGATCATCAGCGCCATCAGCGCGAGGTACAGCGGGTCGATGAGGTTCAGCGCGACGACCTGGCTCTGCGTCGCCGGGCCCGTGTTCGTCAGCAGCCAGCCGGCCAGCGTCCAGACGGGCGTCGCGTTGTAGCCATGGTCCTGGTGGATTTCCATCCACCGAATCGAGTTCACCTTGCCGCGGAAGAACGCGATGTCTTGCTTGAAGTCTTCCCAGCGCTGCGGCGAGAAGCTGTTCTTGCAGATCTCGGGATGCGCGACGACGTCGGCCGCCTTCAGCATCACGTTCGTGCGCAGGTCGGTGATGGTCCGCGCCGCGGCGACTTCACGCAGGCCGCTTTCTGAGTCGGCGACGGCGGCGCAGTCGTACAGCAGGTCGTACTGCACCTCGGGGAAGTACTTCGCCCCCATGTAGTAGTGGTACGTGTCCCAGACGTGGATGAAGTTGCCGAAGTGCAGGTGGCCGAAGTTCGTGTAGGCCAGCGCTCCGCCGATTCCCAATGCGAGCAGCAGGCGATCGCGCAGCACCTGGAAGTCTTTTGATCGGCCCTTCTGGGTCAGCGAGTAACCCCAGCCGATCACCGCGGCCCCGCCGCTGGCGAGCAGGAACTGGGTGAGGTTCGCGGTGGGATCATCATGAACGAAGACGACCGCGAACATGATCGTCATCGCGACGAGGCCCGTCGGCAAGAGCCAGCTGGTCCAGTCGATGGGCGGCGCTGCAGCGGGCGCCGGCGTCGCGGGAGGCTGTTCGGTGTACCAGGCGTACAGCGACCACGCGGCGAAGCCCGCCAATAGCAAGCGCACGACACCCAGCGGCGAACCGATGTCCGAGATGATCGGAAGCGGCTGGTTCATCGCCTTCGACATGTTGAAGCGAAGGACTTCGAGCGCCCAGTGCACGGCCGCGAACAGCCCGGGCGTCACGCGGTACCAGGGAAACGGGGTGGCTTTGGCGGGAGTAGGGGCGGTGGCCATCGAAAGAGTTCCCTTCGGCCGCCTCTTTAGATCGAGACTGCCCTCTGGGGCGTTTCAATCGTGATGAAGCCTCATCAAACCCGAGGGGGAACCATGTCCGCAAAATTGTTCAAGTGTCTTGGGCTGTTGGCGACCCTCACAGCGCCCGCCGCCTTTGCGCAGGGCATGCTGCTTCCCACCGATTCGTCGATGGGTCCCCTCGGCATCAAGTACCAGCGCGTGTCGGCCGAGATTCAAGACGGCGCCGCGGTGACGAAGGTCGACCAGGTGTTCGTCAACGCAGGTCCGCGCCAGCTCGAGGCGCACTTCGTGTTTCCGCTGCCCAAGGGCGCTGCGCTGCAGGACTTCTACCTGTGGATGAACGGGAAGAAGACGAAGGGCGAGATTCTCGAGAAGGACAAGGCAGCGAACATCTACGAAGGCATCGTGCGCCGGCTGCAGGACCCCGGGCTGCTCGAGTACATCGACTCGGACGTGTTCCGCGCGCGCGTGTTCCCCGTGCCGGCGAATGGCGAGATGCGCATCGAGCTGACCTTCAGCCAGGTGCTCGACGCGCAGAATGGCGTCTACCGGTACCGGTACCCGCTGGGGGCGGGAAGCCGGGGGGCGGCCCCACTGCAGGTGAAGCAGGACTTCACGTTCAGCGCGAATGTGAAGTCGAAGGTGCCGCTGCGTTCGATCTACTCGCCGACGCACAAGCTCGGCATCGCGAACAAGGGTGAGAACGCGGCGATCGTCGGCCTCGAACTGGGCGCCGGCGCCGACATCTCGAAGGACCTCGACCTTTATTACTCGGTGTCCGACAAGGCGATTGGCCTGTCGATGCTGACGTACCGCAATTCCGTCGAAGAGCCGGGCTACTTCATCGCGCTGGTCAGCCCTCGCAACGAAGTGCCCGCGAACGAGATCGTCGCCAAGCGGGTCACGTTCGTCATCGACACCTCGGGCTCGATGATGGGCGAACGCATCAAGCTCGCGCGCGACTCGCTGAAGTACTGCGTCTCGCGTCTCAACCCGAACGACGAGTTCAACGTGGTGCGCTTCTCGACCGACGTCGAGTCGCTGTTCGAAAAGCCGAAGGTGGCGAGCGCGGACAACGTGAAGAAGGCGATCGACTTCGTCGGCAGCTTCGAGGCCATCGGTGGCACGGCGATCGACGAGGCGTTGGTTCGCGGCCTGAAGGATGGCGAAGGCAAGGGCGAGAAGCCGCACCTGGTGATGTTCATCACCGACGGCCACCCGACGGTGGGTGAGACGGAAGAGGCGGCAATCGTGAAGCACGCCCGCGACGCGAACAAGGGTCGCAGCCGCGTCTTCACGTTCGGTGTCGGCGATGACTTGAACGCGCGCCTGGTCGACCGCCTTGCGGAAGACGGCAACGGCACCAGCGACTTCGTGCGCGACGGCAAGGAGTTCGAGATCAAGATCTCGGCGTTCTTCGACAAGGTCGCGAACCCGGTGCTGTCGGACTTGAGCCTCGACCTGGGGGCCTTCACCCCGTTCGACGTCTACCCGAAGAAACTGCCGGACCTCTTCAAGGGCAGCCAGCTGGTGGTGATGGGCCGGTACCGCACGCCGGCCGATGGCGCGGTGGTTCTGACGGGCTTCGTCAACGGCCAGAAAAAGGTCTACGAGTTCCGCGCGACGGCGACGAAGGACTCGAAGGCGCAGGACTTCATTCCGCGGCTGTGGGCGATTCGAAAGGTCGGCTACGTGCTCGACGAGATTCGCCTGCGCGGCGAGAAGCCCGAGCTGAAAGACGAAGTGATTCTGCTGGGGAAGAAGTTCGGCATCGTCACTCCGTACACGTCGTACCTGGTGGTGGAAGACGTGCCGATGCCGGTGGCGAACAACCGGCCCTCGGCTCCGCCGCAGCGCCCGTGGAATGAGAGGGCAGAAGGGGGGCGCTTTGCTCCGAAGGCGAAGGCGGAATCGAGCCGCGAAGAAGACGACTTCGACAAGGCGTTTGGCGGCGGCGGCGTCGGCCGGGCGGCAGGTGAACCGAGGGCAGACAGCCCGGCATCTGCCCCCGCACCGACGAAGGCGCTCGAGTCGGCCGACGGCAAGGCGGGGATCGCGGTCGCGAAGAAGATGCGCGAGATGAAGGAATCGAACGCGGGCCCGAAGGACAGTGAGCCGGTGCGCGTCGCGGCGGGTCGCACGTTCATCTATCGCAGCGGCGGCTGGGTCGACAGCGAAGGAAGCGCGGCGGCGAAGCAGCTGAAGGTGAAGTACCTGTCGGACGCGTACTTCGCGCTGCTGAAGGCGAAGCCCGAGCTGAAGGCGGCGCTGGCCCTGGGCGACCGGGTCCTGGTGGTGGTGGGCACGGGCAAAGCGGTGGTCATCGACCCGAAGGAAGGCGAGACCAGCGCCGACAAATTGACCGCCTTCCTGAAGTAGCGGAAGGCGAGGGTCCCGGGTAGCTTCCGCCGCTTCGCAGGCGTGGCCCGACGTTCTGCGGCGGCGGTGTGATGGTGAGATTTACAACGATTGTCGTCGGTCTGAGCGTGCTCCTCGCGGGTTGCTTCGTGCCCCCGCGCGAACCCGACTGCCTGGTAGACGGCAAGTGCGAATGCAAGACGACGTCGCAGTGCCCCACCGGGAAGCTGTGCGTCGACGGCAAATGCTACGCGCCGATCGACGCTGGCCAGCCGGGCGGCGTCGGCTACCCGTGCACCGGCGATGGCGAATGCACCGTGGGACCCTGCCTGCCGAAGGGGCCGGGCAACGGCAACGTCTGCACCGTGCTGTGCAACACCGCCGACGCGGGCACGTCGTGCCCCAAAGGCTGGGAGTGCAAGAACGAGGGGACGCGATCGCTGTGCACACCCCCGCTGAAGGCGCTTTGCCTTCCGTGCTCGAGCAACGCCGACTGCAATGCCGCCGGAGACAAGTGTCTGCCATTGGATGGCGGCAGCTTCTGCGGCGCTGACTGCTCGTATGCGCCGTGTGCCGATGGCTTCACCTGCCGTTCGCTGTCGATCGCGGGCCAGGTCGCGCAGCAGTGCGTGCCGGACAAGGGGACGTGCGCGTGCAGCGCGGTGACAGCGGGTCTGAAGCGCAGCTGTAAGACGACCGCTGCGCTCGGCACCTGTTACGGCTTCGAGACCTGTCTGCCGAACGGCAACTTCAACGGCTGCGATGCGCGCACCGCGTCGCCCGAGATCTGCAACGGCATCGACGACGACTGCAATGGCCTCGCCGACCAGGCCGACCCGGCGCTCGACACGACGGGCGTCGTCGGCTTTCCGAATTGCACGAAGGGCCTCACGTGCAAGGGGCTCACGTTCTGTGGGCGGCTCGTCGATGGCGGCGGCGCGTTTCAGTGCAGCGCGCCCGAGCCCACGGGTGAGACGTGCAACGGCGTCGACGACGACTGCAACGGCGTGATCGACGACGGCCTGCGCGGGCCCGATGGGGGCTACACGAACGTGCGCGCGTGCGGCGAATGCACCAACGACTGCTTCGTCACCTTGAAGCACCTCGTCACCGACGGCGGCCCGTCGACGGCGTCGTGCGACAACCTCAGCGGCACCCTGACCTGCGTCCCGAAGCGGTGCGAGAAGGGGTTTTATCCTTCGCCCCTGGCCGGCCCCCGCGTGTGCGAAGCGGCGGTCACCTCGCAGTGCCGGCCTTGCGCCACCAGCGAAGACTGCGTGGTGCCTGGCGACGCGTGCGTCACCCTCGGCACCGACCCTGGCAGCTATTGCGCCCAGTCGTGCGACCCGTCGTCGCCGTACCTCGGCTGCACGGGCTCCATCGGCCAACGCGACTGCTGCCCCCCGAACAATTTGTGCCAGACCGTGGGCGGCACGAAGCAGTGCGTGCCCGCGAACAACTCGTGCGTGTGCACCCCCGGCGGCACGGGCTTCACGCGCTCGTGCTTCAAGACGAGTGGCTCGACGACGTGCGTCGGTCAGCAGACGTGCCAACCCAGCGGCACCTTCGGCATCTGCGACACGTCGATGACGACGGTCGAGCTCTGCGACGGCACGGACAACGACTGCAACGGCACCGTCGACGACGGGCTCATCAACACGCAGGGCACGGGCACGTGGGACACCGACGCGCACTGCGGGGCCTGCGCGACCGATTGCCGCGCGCGGTGGAGCCCGACGATTCAGCACGCGAATGGCGGGTGCCGGCCGGATGCGGGCGCTCCGCAGTGTCGAATCGTGTCGTGCAACAACCAGACGGTGGCCGGCAGCGGGCTGTGCCGCGTCGACGCCGAATGCAGCGGCGGCAAGACGTGCAGCCCGGTGTTCCACCAGTGCGTGAAGGCGTGCGGCGGGCCCGGCGATTGTG
>JAYUXE010000994.1:0-3324 GCA_043753165.1 Archangiaceae bacterium
CGCAGTACCGCCAGGTCGAGACCGACGGCCCGAACCCGATGACGCTGCTCGTCGCAGTCGAGCTCACCGAGGAAGAGGCCCAGAAGCTCCTCGCCCCCCCTCCGGCCCCCGACACCCTGCACTGACGCCGTAACCCATCGACCGCTGGTCGATGACCGCGCCTTCGATCGAAGATGTCTGCCGCACCGCGTCGAAGGATCGATCGAATTCGATCGAAGATTCCTGCCGCACCGCGTCGAAGGATCGATCGAATGCCCTAGGGGCTGAGGTCCCCGGCGGGGCTGACCTTCACGCCCGACTTCGGAAAATCGAGCGCGGTGAGGTCATTGACCATCTTTACAGCGCGGGCCTGGGGGTCCTTTTTCGGGATGCCTTCGCCTTCCTGCTGCGTGGGCAGCAGCTTGCCGCGGACGAACTTCCCGTCCTTCGCGAGCTCGATCTCGAGCACAACTCCAATCTTCAGGGGGCCCGAGAGGTTGAAGCGGCCGTAGGTGGCGAAGTTGCCCAGCGAGTACGCGATGAGGTGGCCGTTGTAGACCTCGATGCCGCGCAGCACGTGCGGACCGTGGCCGATGACCACCGCGGCGCCGGCATCGATGACGCCGCGCGCGAAGGCAGGCAGGTCGCCCCGGTTCTCGCCCAGGTATTTCTCGACGCCCATCACGACGCGGCCTGCCTTCGTGCCTTCGCCGCCGCCGTGAAAGCTGACGATGACCAGGTCGGCTGACGCTTTTGCCAGCTTCACCAGCGCCTTTGCAGCGGCGAGGTCATTCACGTCGTTCACGCCAGCAGACGTGTGGAAGCCGACGAGGGCGACTTTCCGCCCATCGGGCAGAGGCCGAATGCCGATCGAACCCTTCGCGCCGCTCCACGTGATGCCGGCGCCGTCCAACGTCTTCTCGGTCTCACGCCGGCAGACATCCCCGAAGTCGCCCGCGTGGTTGTTGGCGGTGGACGCGAGGTCGACTCCCACGTCGACGAGGTGTTTCACGTACCGGGTCGGGCTGCGAAACGCGTAGCAGCTGCCCGTCTTCCTGCACTTCGTCGTCTCACCGTTGTCGCACAGCGGCCCTTCGAGATTCGCGAACGTGAGGTCCGCGTCCTTGAGCCAGTCGGCGACGTCATCGAGCGAGTGCGCGGCGTCGTCGGGCGGAAGAAACCCTTCGGGCACCGTGGTGCCGAGCATCACGTCGCCGACCGCGCGGATGCGAAGCGTTGGCTCGGCGGGCTGGGCGAGAACGAGAAGAAGAATCGAGAGCACGGCGGCTACTTACCGCGGAAGAACGCTGCGTTCTTTTCGATCGCGCCGGCGTGCTCGGCCGGCAGGTCGTGCTCGTCGTAGATCGCGCCAACGGGACACGCCGGCTCGCAGGCCTGACAGCAGATGCAGCTCTCGGGGTCGATGAACATCTGGCCTCGTTCAGCCGGAGGCAGCGTGCGTGCCGCCGCCAGGTCGAGAGGGCCGTGAAT
The DNA here is from genome assembly GCA_043753165.1 of Archangiaceae bacterium. Classification (GTDB taxonomy): domain Bacteria; phylum Myxococcota; class Myxococcia; order Myxococcales; family Myxococcaceae; genus JAGSPQ01. The sequence continues at coordinate 1,471 of JAYUXE010000994.1, forward strand.
GGCGTCGACCGGGCAAGCATCGACGCAGGCGGTGTCACAAACGGCAACGCAGGTATCGGTGATGACGTAGCTCATGGCGGCTGGCTTGTTCACGCCGCGCGCCGAGGCCGGCCTTCAGTCGACCCGCGGGCTTCGCCCCGACCCCTGACCGATATTTCGGTGCTTCTCGCAAAACTTCGGCGTTCACCGATATATCGTTGCGGGATGCTTGCCCTCATCCGAGCCCTCGCCGACGCGCACACGCCGGCGTCCGTTGCCCAGGCCCTGGAGTCGGCCATGCCCGGCCTGCTGCGGTTGAACCTGACGGTGGGGACGACCGCCTGGTCTTCAACCCGGTCGGGCGCGATCGCTTCTGCGCCGGTGACGGGGGCCGACGCGCCGTGCGATCTCGAACCGGCGAAGAGCCGCCGGCCGGATGCGATCGCCGCCCGTTCCGCCGGAGCCGCGCGTCTCTGGACCTTCTGCCCTTCCCCAGGCACCAGCGTCACCCTGGCGCTCGCATCGAAGTCGACGACCGCAGACGCCACGATCGTCGCGCTCGTCACCAGCGCACTGCGCCACGTCGAAGTCGTCGCCCGCGTCGCCGAGCTTTCCCGCCGAGCGCAGCGCGACTCCACCCATTTGCAGCAAGCCCTCGCCGAAGTGACTCTGCCTCCCGAGCTGGTGGCCACCGGGCCCGCGATGCGAACCGTGCTGTTCGACCTCGTGCCGCTGGTCGCCCGCCAACCCACGACCGTGCTGCTCCGGGGGGAAACCGGCACCGGAAAAGAGGTCATCGCCCGCAGAATCCACGCGGCATCGAACCGTGCGAACCGCCCCTTTCTCAAAGTGAACTGCGGCGCCCTGCCCGAACAGCTCGTCGAGAGTGTCTTGTTCGGCCACGAGCGCGGCGCCTTCACGGGCGCCACCGCGCGGCACCTCGGGCTCTTCGAGCGTGCCGACGGCGGGACGTTGCTGCTCGATGAGGTCGCCGAGCTTCCTTTGCCGGCTCAGGTGAAGCTGCTGCGCGTGCTTCAAGACGGCGAGCTCGAACGCGTCGGAGGAGAACGGACGATTCACGTCGACGTTCGCATCCTCGCCGCCACCCACCGTCCTCTCGAACAGCTCGTCGCGCGCGAAGCCTTCCGCGCTGACCTGTTCTACCGGCTCAACGTCTTCCCGCTCACGCTGCCCCCTTTGAGAGAACGACTGGAAGAGCTGCCCGCGTTGGCGCACGCAATCCTCTCGAGACTGAGTCAACGCTCGAGCCGGCGACCGCCGCGGCTCTCACCCTCGGGGCTCAAGCGGCTTCAACACCACCCATGGCCCGGAAACATTCGTGAGCTCGAGAACGTGCTCGAGCGCGCCCTGCTTCTCTCACCCGGTGACACGCTCGCCATCCCGCCGTTCGACGCACCTTCCGTCGCAGCGCCACGGCCCGGGACGGCTGAACGGCTCGACGACGCGTTGCGGGACGCCATTCGAGCCGCGCTCGATGCGTGCGACGGAAGAGTCTTCGGGCCGAAAGGAGCCGCCCTGCGCCTGGGCCTCAAGCCGACGACGCTGCAGAGCAAGATGAAGAAGCTGGGGCTCAGCTCATCACGAGCGCAGTCGTGGAATCCGCGCCGAACTTCGTGATGTTGACGCCGACGCTGTGCATCAGCGTGAGGAACAGGTCGGACTTGTGGGGCTCGTTGCTGAACTTGAGGTGACGGCCCGGAGTCAGCGCGCCACCGGCGGCGCCCGCGACGATGATCGGCAGATTCTTGTGCTCGTGCAGGTCGCCGTCACCAATCTCGGACGACAGGAAGATGCAGCTCTTCGACAGAATCGACTCGCCCCCTTCGTCGAGGCCCTTCAGCTTGCCGAGGAAGT
>JAYUXE010000995.1:0-7750 GCA_043753165.1 Archangiaceae bacterium
TCTTCGCGCTCGCGATGTTGCTGCCGAGTTCGGCGGTGGAACGCAGCGTCGAGCCTGCGGTCGTGGTCGCCTTCCGGCCGGCCCCGCCGCCGGTGGTGAAGAAGGTCGACGTGCCGATGCCGCCCCCGCCGAAAGTGGCAAAGCCAAAGCCGCCTCCGGTCGCGGTCGTGGCGCCGGTGCAGGAAGCGCCTCCTGCGCCCGCGGCCGCGCCCATGGTCGCCCCGAAGGTGCGGCCTACCGAACGGCCTCCTGAAACGACGGCGGACAAAGCCGTCGAGGCGTCGACGGTCGCGGTGGGTGGCACGGGCGACGGCAGGGGGTCGGCGGTCGGCACGGACGAGAAGGAATCGGCCGCTCCGGTCGTGGCGACGGCCGGCCACACCGGCCCCATTAATCTTCCCGAAGACGCCGAGCCTGCCGAGCCGAACGAACGCAATGTGATGCCTGAGTATCCCGAGAGCGCACGCACCACCGGGCAGGAAGCGGTCGTCATCCTCAAGATCGTCATTCTCAGCGATGGACGCGTGGGCAAGGTCCAGGTGCTCAAAGGCGACGACCCCTTCCTCGCCGCGGCGCTCACGGCCGTGCGTTCGTGGACGTACGCGCCCGCCCGCCTCGACGGCCAGGCCATCTCGATTTTCAAGATCATCAAGCTGCCCTTCCGTTTGCGAAACGACTGACCCCGGAGCCTCCACATGTTCGACCTCTCGAAAATCATTTCCAATATGGGCCTGCCCGCGAAGGTGATCGCGTTCGTGCTGCTCGCGATGGCCATCGGCTCACTGGCGATCTTCTTCGAACGCCTCTACGCGTTCGCGAAGTCTCGACGCACGTCGAAGCAGTTCGCGGAAGTCGCGCGCCGGATTCTGGCGAGCGCCCGCCCTGAAGACCTCGTCGGCCGCGCCGAAGCCACGCGCTCTTCGCACCTCGCCCAGCTGCTGGGCACCGGGATGAAGACGTTCACTGAAATGCAGATGGCCCCTGGCAGCCTCACGCCGCTGGAAGCCACCCGCCGCGCGCTGCTGCGAAAGAATGAAGCGCTCGCCGCCGACGTTCGGCGCGGAATGTCGCTGCTCGCTTCGGTGGGCTCGGTGGCACCCTTCGTTGGGTTGCTGGGCACGGTGATGGGAATCATCGAAGCCTTCGAAGGCATTGCGAAGGCGGGGTCAGGGGGGCTCGGCGCGGTGTCCGCCGGTATCAGCGAGGCCCTGGTCGAGACGGCGTTCGGCCTGATGGTCGCGATCCCCGCGGTGCTTGCGTACAACCTGCTGGCGACGCAGGCCGAAGGCATCTTGCGGAACCTCGAGCAGGGCCGCGGCGAGTTCCTGGACTTCATCGAGAACCGCTTCGGCAAGGGCACGGAAGCCCGTGGCTGAGGTCGACGACGACGCGCCGCGAAGGTTCGGCGCTGCCATCACGCCCGAGATCAACGTCACCCCGCTGGTCGACGTGGTGCTCGTGCTGCTGATCATCTTCATGGTCGTCGCGCCGCAGGTCGAGTCGGGCGCCAGCGTCGAACTGCCGGCGATGTCGAACCCCGACAAGGCCCAGGGCGAGCAGGATGCGAAGCCGGCGATCCTTTCGCTGGCGAGAGACGGCGCGATCTACTTCGACAAGCGGCCCGTGCCCGCGGGCGGCCTCGAGGCCCTGCTGCGGGGGCTTCACGCCAAAGAGCCCGAGAAGCGCCTCGTGCTCAAGGCAGATCGCGACGCCGGCTACGGCAAGGTTCGCGCGCTGTTCAAGCTGTGCCAGTCGCTGGGTTTCCCGGGCGTGTCGCTGCAGGTCATCGATCGCAACAACCAGAACGCGGGGACCTGACCATGGCCTTCAACGTCGGTGGCGCGAAGTCGAACCAGCTTGTCCCGCAGATGAACGTCACGCCGCTGGTCGACGTGGTGCTGGTGCTGCTCATCATCTTCATGGTGGTGACGCCCCTGCTGACCCGCCAGGCATGGATGAACGTGCCACCGGTGTCGAAAGACGAAGTGGCGGTCGCCACGCCCGACGGGCCGCCCCCCGTGGTGGTGACTGTCGATCTCGCCGGGAAGATTCGCATCAACGCCGACGAGGTCGATCGCGCCGAGCTCGCAGCGCGGGTGCAGGGAATACTGAACGCGCGGGCTGAGAAGATCGTGTTCTTCGATGCCGCGTCTGATCTTCCCTACGAGAAGGCCGTCGAAGTGCTCGACCTCTTGAAGGGTGGCGGCATGGACACCATCGCTGTCCTCGCCGACGAGCTGCCGCCGGGATGATTGCAATGCATTTGGCACGCGAACTTGACCCACTCGTTGCGGGTTCGTCGACGGGCCGACACGGCGCGGGTGCAGATCACGCCCGTGTTGAACGGCCCACTTCTTCTTCTCTTCGCCGTCGTCTCGCAGGCCGAGCCCGAGCCGTTGCTCGATGCGGTTTCGCCGGTCGAGGCGAGCCCGGTTGACGCGGGTGTCGTCGCTCTAGAAGCCGCCGACGCAGGCGTCGCGATTCCAAAGCTGCCGCGCGGGTTCGTCGGCATTCGCGGCCGGGTCACCGACGGTCGCACCGGCGAGCCGTTGATTGAAGCGACGTTGAAAGTCGTCGCGGGGGCGAAGAAGAGCGCGCTCACCGACGTCGACGGGTTCTACCGACTGAAGCTGCCGCCGGGAACCTACGAGCTTCGCGTCTTCTACGAGCTCTACCAGGGCCGCCGAATCCAGAACGTCGAGGTGAAGGCGGGCGAAGTGGCGACGCTGAACGTCGAGCTCGAGTCGGACGCCAGATCGGTTCAGGAAGTCGTGGTCGAAGCCAAGGCCGACAAACGAAACGAGTCCGCGCTGCTGCAGGAACGCCGCAAGTCCGCGGTCGTGTCGGACTCCATCGGCGCGCAGGAAATCGCGCGCACCCCCGACTCGAACGCAGGCGAAGCCGTGAAGCGCGTCGTCAGCGCCACCGTCGTCGATGGCCGGTACGTCTTCCTGCGCGGGTTGGGCGGCCGCTATGCCCTGACCCTGCTCAACGGCACGCTGCTGCCCAGCCCCGAGCCCGACGAGCCATCGGTTCCGCTGGACCTGTTTCCAACGGCGTTGGTCTCGAACCTCAACGTGCTCAAGACGTACTCGCCGGATCTGCCGGGGTCCTTCGGCGGCGGCACCCTGGTCATCGACACCACGACTTTTCCCACCGAGTTCGAGCTCAGCGGGAAGCTGACGGTGTCGGGCGACACCGAGACGACGTTTCGTCCACGCCTCGCCGACCCGCATCGCAGCGGCCGCCAGCGGTTCGGGTTCGCCGACACGTCCAGTGGCCTGCCTTCCGCGGTTCCGGCCGACGGCCCGGTGCAGGTCCGGGAAGGCTTCACTTCTGCCGACCGTCTCGAGGCGGCGAAATCGCTTCCCAACGAATGGTCGCCCGCCACGATTTCGTCGGCGGCCCCCAATGTCTCGCTGGCCGCCCAGTCGGGGAACACGTTCAGACTCGGCGGCGAAAAGAAGCTCGGGGTCCTCATCGCGGGCCAATGGAACCGCAAAGAGCTCACCCGCCGCATCGTCACCGCGAACCCCGAGCTCGTCGAAGACCAGATTGTCGCCAACGACCGCTTCGTCACCGAGGCGGGCAACGTCGCCGGCACCACCAGCGTGCTCGCCAACGTCGGGCTGCAGTTCAACCGCGACCACGAGATCAGCGCGCTCGGCTTGCTGATCAACAACTTCGATGCGTCGGCGCTGTCGCTCGAAGGCACCCGGCTCGACATCAACTCGAGCCAGCGGTCGACCCGCCTTCACCCGACCCAGCGGCAACTGGCCTTCACGCAGCTTCGTGGGTTCCACCGCCTGGGGGCGCTGAACGAGACCGAGGTCGATTGGCAGGTGAACTACGCGCGCGTTCGCCGCGACGAGCAGGACATTCGTGATTTTTCGTACGAAGACTCGGGCCTCGGTTCGTTGTGGAGCACGCAGCCGGGCTCGGGCGATCGCTTCTTCGTCGAGCTCACCGAGCAATCGGCAGGCGGCACGCTGAACGTCGGCATTCCGTTGCGGCCGGGGCTGAAGCTCAAAGTGGGTGGGCTGGGCCAGTACTCGGGCCGCGAGTTCAGCGGGCGCCGCTTCCGGTACCGCAACCGGGGCGGGCTGCCCCTCGAGGTCCTGCAGGGAAGCCCCGAAGGCATCCTCACCGACGAGAACCTCGAGGCGAACTTTCTGCGCTTCGAAGAAAACACCCGCGCGTCCGACGCCTACTCGGCCACGCGCAACATCTGGGGCGGCTATTCGCTGGTCGAATGGAAGCCGGTCGCGCTCTTCCGCGTGCAGGCGGGCGTTCGCTACGAAGGCACCGCCCTGCAGCTGGCAGCCAACTCGCCGTTCAGCGTCGAACCGCCGTCTTCGGTTCCCGACGAGGTGCATCGCACCGACCACGACTTCCTTCCGGCCGTGAACGTCACGCTGGCGCCGTGGGAGACCGTCAACGTTCGACTCGGGTACGCCTACACCGTCGCGCGTCCGACCTTCCGCGAGCTGGGCCCCTTTCTCTTCTACGACTACCTGCGGCGGCGCGACGTCACCGGAAATCCGGACCTCGAAGAGACCCACATTCACCATGGGGACTTGAGGCTCGAGTGGTTTCCGAACGCCACCGAAGTCTTCGCCGCCGGCGCTTTCTACAAGAACTTCGTTCGCCCCATCGAGAAGCTCGCCGCAGGCGGCGGCGGCAGCGGCAACCAGTTCGTCTTCGCCAACGCGGCCGGAGCGAACCTCATCGGCGGCGAGCTCGAGGCGCGCACCAGCCCGGGCCGCCTCGTCCCTGCCCTCAAGGACTTCCGCGTCGGAGCCAACCTCGCCGTCGTCTGGTCGCAGATGGTGATCGACACGATGCCCGGCGTGAACCTCACCAACCAGGTTCGCCCGCTTCAGGGCCAGTCGCCCTACGTCGTCAACGGCTTCGTGCAGTGGCGCCGCGAGCAGACGGGCACCGAGGTCGGCGTCTTCTACAACGTCAACGGCCCGCGCATTTCAGAGGTCGGCACCGACTCGGTTCCCGATTCGTACGAGCAGCCGTTTCACCAGCTCGACCTCGTCGCGTCGCAAACCCTGCCGATGGGCTTCAACCTGAAGGCGAGTGTTTCGAACGTCCTCGATCAGACCCGGTTCATCACGTCCGGGAAGGTGCAGCAGTGGTCCTACAAGCCGGGCGTGCAGTTCGCGCTCGCGCTTGGGTGGAATTTCCCCAACGAACGGAGCAACAGCAAATGATGCAACAAATCTGGCAGCCAGTCGCAGTCGCCGTGGTGGCAGCAGCGATGACTCTCACCGCGTGCAGCAGCAGCACCTCTGGAGGAACCGGGGGCGGAAAGGGCACAGGCGGCGGCACCGGCACGGGCGGCGGCACTGGCACGGGCGGCGGCAGCGCCCAGCCGCAGACCCTCACCGTGACCGCAGACATCAGCGCGAGCACCACCTGGAAGACGGGCAACACCTACGTGCTCGACAAGCACGTCTATGTCGGGAACGCGACGGGCGACCTCACCGGCGCAGTGGTCGTGCTCACCATCGAGCCCGGCGTCACCATCAAGGGCAAGGAAGGGACGTCGGTCGTCATCACGCGAACGGGCAAGTTGAACGCCGTGGGCACCGCAGCACAGCCCATCGTCTTCACCAGCGCGAAGCCCGTGGGCGATCGTGACCGTGGCGACTGGGGCGGGCTCGTGCTGCTCGGCCGCGCCAAGGCGAACTTTGCCGCTGCGGCCGACGGTGGCACCGCTGGCGGTGAGAGCTTCATCGAAGGCTTCCCTGCGTCGGGCACGAAGACGTTGTTCGGCGGCCAGGACGACACGTGGAGCTGCGGCAAGCTCGAGTACGTGCGCGTCGAGTTCGCGGGCTACCGGTTGGCTCCGAACAACGAGCTCAACAGCATCACGTTGGGAGCCTGCGGCAGCGGCACGTCGATGGACTACGTGCAGGTTCACATGGGCCTCGATGACGGCATCGAGCTCTTCGGCGGCAGCGCGACCCTGAAACACGCGGTCATCAGCCGCATGGAAGACGACGGGCTCGATTGGGACAACGGCTGGGTGGGCAAGGCGCAGTTCGTCATCGTGATGCAGGAGCCTGCGCACGGCGCCAGCGGCATCGAGGCGGACAACGATGCGACGGGCTCGGGCAACCTTCCGCGCTCGAATCCCGAAATCTGGAACGCAACGTTGGTCGGTCGTTCGCTGAGCCCGCCGTCGACGGAAGATGGCAACAACAACCGCGGCATTCACCTTCGCCGCAACACGTCGGGCCGCCTCGCGAATGTCATCGTGACGGGCTTCGGCAGCCTCGGGGTTCAGGTCGAATCGTCGGGCACGGTTGCCGCCTTCACGGCGGGTGAGGCGTTCATCAAGAACGGCATCTTCTTCAACAACCCGATCGAGGGTTACACCAATGACATCGCCGCACTCGCCGACGGCGGCACCACCAACGTCGACCTGCGACCCGACGGCGGCAGCTTCGATGACCTCTTCAACGAAGCCACGTACCTGGCCGGGCAGGCGAACCGCACCGTCAACCCGGGCCTGACCCTGCCACTCAACCTCGCCAGCCCGAGCTTCAAGCCCGCTGCCGGCTCGGCTGCATTGACGGGCGCCGCAATGCCGCCTGCTGGGGGCTTCTTCGACGTGACGGTCGGCTTCGTCGGGGCCGTCGGCGCCGTCGACTGGACCATCGGCTGGACCTCGTACCCGAATAACTGATTTGCCTTCTTTCGAGGAGGCGCCGCGTCGAAGTGACGCGGCGCCTCATTGAACGAACAGCTCGAACTGTGCGGGAAACTTTCCGTCAGTGACGATGCCGAAGCCGAAGACCGCGTAGAGCAAATCGCAGCGGTCCTTCTCGGCCGTGAAGTCGCACGCCGCCAGCTGTTGCCTGAGCTCGGACAGCGGCACGAGGTTGCCAGGGTCCGGCTTGAAGCCCACGGATGAAAAGCCCGCGTCGTGCGGTGACTCGAACCGGTGGCACAACGCGCAATTGGTTTGAGTCGGCCCCATCATCACTTCGTCGAACGGCGCGTTGTTCGCCACGCCGCCGTCGATTGGAAACGCGAGCTCGGCTTTCACCGTGCGACCCGCAGCGACGATCTGCCCGAACTCGAGCAGATGCCTGCCGGTGCCTTCGGGCACGACCGCGAGAATTAACCCGTCGAGCATCAGGAACATGCGCGGGCTTCTTCGCCCTTCGGCCGGCTGCGCGCTGAAGATGCTCGTGCTCGCGACGACTGCCAGCGGGCGGGGCAACCCAGCCACCACGCACGGAATGTCGACCGGGCGAGGCAGGGCGTTGATGCGATCGACCACCTGCTGAATCGTCTTCGGCGACGCGCCCGGCAGCCGGCACTTGTCCCACGGCGTGCCTGCATCTTCTGGAAGCAGCGGCGCTTTCGGCGAGCCACAGCCCACCAGCACCGCAAGGCACGCCAGAAGCGCTTTCACGCAGCCGACGAAAGTCGGCGCCTCAACGCGCCAACTTCGCGAGCGCAGGCGTCTTCAACAGGGCGGGGATGATCGTCTCGATGAGCCCGCTGATCATCGCGTTCTTCCACCGGCCCGCTTCCGCAATCTCGACCCGGTACTTGTGGTTGGGAATCGCGACGAACCGGAAGCGCTCACGCGCGGTGCCCGTGTCATCGGACGAGCTCGCGACGATCGCGCTCGCTCCACTGGTGACGGTGAACCGCGAATATCCCGCTTCGACCAGCAGCCTCTCGATCTTGGATGAATCACCTTTGCCGGGCGTCATGGGGC
>JAYUXE010000996.1:0-3321 GCA_043753165.1 Archangiaceae bacterium
CGTTCGAACAGATCTTCGCCAAACGTGCCGGCGGCGATCAGCTTGCGCAGGTCGCGGTTCGTCGCGGCGATGATCCGGAAGTCGACCTTGTGCCAGATGCTCTCGCCCAGCCGGCTGACGACGCGATCTTCGAGCACGCGCAGCAGCTTCACCTGCAGCGCGTGGGGCGTGTCGTCGATCTCGTCGAGGAACACGCTGCCGCCCTCGGCCGCCATCATCAGGCCGTCGTAGTCGCGCACGGCCCCAGAGAACGCGCCCTTCGTGTAGCCGAACAGCTCGCCTTCCATCAGCTCATCGGGAATCGCCGCGCAGTTGATCGGCACGAAGGCGCACTTCAGCCGTGAGCTCCATTGGTGAATCAGCCGCGCGACCACTTCCTTCCCCGTGCCCGTCTCGCCCGAGAGCAGCACCGGCATCGAGGTGCGCGCCGCCTGGTAGACGCGCTTCAACATCGCCCGCGACGACGCGCTCTCGGCCACGAAGTCCACCGGTGTCTTCAGCTCGGGGTCGACCGAGTAGAGCTCGCGCAGCCTCGCCAACAGCCGGTCGTCTCCGTCTTTCTCGGCCAGAGACACCGCGTCGTAGGCGCCCCGCGCCACGGCTTCGAGCGCCGCTTCCGCCGACAGCCGGGCATCGCTGACCCAGATCCACGCCGCCGAGCCACCCGGCGCCTTCGGCACGGCGGCCGACTTCGTTCGCACCACCCGCACCGCTCCACCGGCAGTGCCCAGCACCACACCCAGGCCCTTCAGCGACTTCGCCAACGCCGGGCGCGCAGGCACGCCCTTCCACTCGAGCTCGTACATGAACACGATTCAAACACGGTTCACCGTGAATCAAATCGCCACAATCGATGACCGGCCAACCTGATTCCGGGCGCCTCGGTCTGGCGTGGCCGCTGCACTTCGTCCCTGCAACCAATCGGAGGCAGTCATGGGGATGACGGTGGTGGTGGCGGGCGCAGTGCTGTGCAGCGTCGCGGTGTTCCTGCTGTGGTCGGGCACGTGGGTGATTCGCGAGTACGAGTCGGGGCTCGTGGTGAAGAAGTTCGGTTCGCCGCTGCCGCCGGGCCGGTTGATCGCGCTCGATGGGGAAGCGGGCTACCAGGCGGATCTGCTTCCGCCCGGTTGGTACTTCGGCATGTGGGCGTGGCAGTACCGCATCCAGAAGGTGCCGATGCTGGTGGTGCGGCCGGAAGAGATCGCGTTGGTCGTCGCCAATGACGGCGACGCGATTCCGTCTGAACGGATCCTCGGGCGGGAAGTCGACAGTGACGACTTCCAGGATGCGCACGCCTTCCTCACCCACGGTGGCGAGAAGGGGCGGCAGCTCGCGTTTCTGACCGCCGGCACCTACCGCATCAACCCGGCGGTCTTTCAGGTCGTGACCAGCGACACCGCCGAACAGTTCGGCATGGTCCCGGCTGACCTGCGGGTGTTCGAGGTGGCGCCCTCGATGGTGGGCATCGTCAACGTGCTCGACGGCCAGCCGATTTCTTCAGGCGACCTCGCTGGGCCCGAGGTGCTGGGCCACGACAATTTTCAGCGTGGCCAGAAGTTCATCGCCGCGGGCGGGCGCCGGGGTCTGCAGGAACAGGTGTTGCTGTCGGGGTCGTGGAACCTGAACCCGTGGTTCGTCCAGGTCCAGCAGGTGCAGATGACCGAGATCCCGATTGGCTACGTCGGCGTCGTCGTCAGCTACGTCGGCAAGGAACACCTCGATCTCTCGGGTGACGACTTCACCCACGGAGACCTGGTCGAGAAGGGGCGCAAGGGCGTCTGGGTCGAGCCGCTGTTGCCGGGCAAGCACCCGGTGAACTCGAAGGTGATGAAGGTCGAGCTCGTGCCCACGACCAACATCGTTCTCAACTGGGCTTCGCGCACGGAGGCGCACCACTACGACGAGAAGCTTCAGCCGATCATGGTCCGTTCGAAAGACGGGTTCAGCTTCACGCTCGATGTCTCGCAGATCATTCACATCGGCATGAAGGCGGCGCCGCGGGTCATCTCGCGCGTCGGCTCGATGCAGAACCTCGTCGACCACGTGCTGCAGCCGACGGTGGCCAACTACTTCCGGAATTCGGCGCAGGAAGTGACCGTGCTCGAGTTCCTGTCGGCGCGCAGCCAGCGCCAGAAAGAGGCGTACGACAACATCAACAAGGCGATCGAGGCGTACGACGTCGAATGCATCGACACGCTGATTGGCGACATCGTCCCGCCGGCCGAGCTGATGAAGACGCAGACCGACAAGAAGATCGCAGACGAGCTGCAGCGCACGTACGACGTTCAACGGGAGGCTCAGGTGAAACGGCAGATGCTCGAACGCGAGACGGCGATCGCCAACATGCAGGGCGAGGTGGTGCGCAGTGAACAGATGGTGCGCATCAGCGAAAGGAACGCGCTGGCCGTCGCAGAGACCGCGAAGGGCGAAGCGGCGCGCGTGCGGTTCGCGGCCGAGGCAGAGGCCGATGGAACCCGTGCGGTCGGCGCCGCGAAGGCCGAAGCCTACGCACAGGGCGTCAAGTCGATGGGCGTCGAGGCGTACACCGCGGTGCAGCTGGCGGGGATTCTCGGCAGTCACCACGTGAAGCTGGTGCCGGAAGTCTCGGTGACGGGCTCGGACGGCGGCAGCAATGCGCTGGCCGGGGTGTTGATGGGACGCATGGTGGGGACGCTCACCGGGGGTAACCCGTTGAAGTGATCGGTCAGGATCCAGTAGGCACGTGGGTCAATGCGCCCATGCCCCTGACTGATTTCGGTTTTACCGCCGAGCGCGCCACCGCGTTCGCGGCGGATCACCCGGACCTCGAAGCGGGCCGGGTGATCCGGCAAGACCGCCAGTACCTGCGGATCCACACCGAAACGGACGAGGTCCTCGCGGCGCCATCGGGGAAGCTCAAAGCCAACGCCGCGGATGCCGAAGCGCTGCCCGTCATCGGCGACTGGGTGGCGATCACGCGCGGCTCGAAGGAGGACGTTCGGCACCTGATGCACGTGCTGCCGCGCACGTCGCTGCTGTCACGGCGTGAAGTGGGCGATGCCGATCGGCCCCAGCCGATGGCGGCGAACATCGACTGGGTGCTGATCGTCCTCGGCCTCGATGGGCCGGTGAACGTGCGCCGCCTCGAACGCTCGCTGACGTGGGTCTGGAACTGCGGAGCGACGCCTCTCGTGCTCCTCAACAAAGCCGACCTGTGCGACGACGTGCCCGCGACGCTCGCCGAATTGCAGACGGCGGCTGCGGGCGTCGAAGTCTTCGTGGGCAGCGCGCTGACTGGGGAAGGCGTCGACGCCGTTCGCGCGCGGCTTCCTCCCGGCCAGA
>JAYUXE010000997.1:0-3315 GCA_043753165.1 Archangiaceae bacterium
CGAAGTACTTGTCGCGCCCGTCTTTGATGAACGGGCGGAAGTGCTTCAGGTCGGTGGTGTAGATGTTGAGCTTCACGACGTCGGCGAGCGTCGCGCCAGAAGCCTCGACGACGAGCTTCAGATTGCGGAACACCTGGTCGACCTGCGCGACGATGTCGCCCTGCCCCACCAGCTGGTTGTCGACGCCCTTCGAGACCTGACCCGCGACGAAGACGATGTTCCCGCGCTTCACCGCATGGCTGTAGCCCTTTGCCTCGTAGACGCCTTTCGGCTGGATGCGTTCGATCATGCGACCCCCATGCGGGCCGACTGGCGCAGCAGCACTTCCCTGATGATCGCGATGCCCTTGAGCGCGATCTCGCGGTCGATGTTCAGCGGTGGGTAGAGCCGCATGCTGTTGCCCGAGCCGCTCGAGCCGAACATCACCAGCACCCCGTTGTTCAGCAGATCCATGAAGATCTCTTCCATCTGCTTCGAGCTCACGGGGGCCAGGGTCTGCTTGTTCTCGACCAGCTCGAAGCCGAGCATCAGCCCGCGGCCGCGCGCCTCGCCCATGATTGGAACTTCCTGTTCCATCTTCTTCAGCTCGGCCAGCAGCTCGACGCCCAGCGCGGCGGCCTTTTCAGGAAGGTTCTCGGCCTTCGTGACCTCGATGGTCGCCCCCACGGCGGTGCAGGCCATCGGAAACGCGGCGAAGCTGGACGAGTTGAAGCTGGGGTCTGAGAACGGGCTCGCCTTCATGATCTCGGCGGTCGACAGAACAGCCGTCACGGGGTAGCCGGTGCCGAGCCCTTTTCCAACGATGACGATGTCTGGAATGACGTCGTCATACTCAAAGGCAAACATCTTTCCGGTTCTTCCCATACAGGTCATCGTCTCGTCGGCGATCAACAGCGCGCCGTGGTCGTGGGCGACCTTCTTGAGCTCTTTGAGGTAGCCGACGGGCGGCGTGATGTTGCCGGCGCGGCCTTGAATGGGCTCGACGATGATCGCGGCCAGCGACCCGGCGGACGACGCCTTGATCTCGGCCCGCACATGATCGACGCACGCCCACTGGCACGACGGAAACGTCTTCTTCAGCGGGCAACGGAAGCAGTAGGCGTACGGAGCGAACATCGCCCCCGGCGCCATCGGCCCCAGCCCCTTGCGCGTGCCGTCGGTGAGCGCGAGCGCCCCCAGTGTCTTGCCGTGGTACGCCTGCCAGAAGGCGAGGAACTCGTATTTCCCCGTGTGCGCCTTGGCGAGCCGCATCGCGCCCTCGACCGCTTCCGTGCCGCCGCTGAAGAACTGCACGCGGTCGAGGCCCTTCGGGAAGATCGACTGGAACTCTTCGAGCATCTTCACGCGCGCCGGCGTGTTGAACGAGCCGATGGTCAGCTGCTCGACCTGCTGCTTCATCGCCGCGATGTACGTCGGGTGCCCGTGGCCGATGCTGTTGACGCCGCTGCCGCCCATGAAGTCGAGAAAGACGTTGCCGTCTTCGTCTTCGAGAAACGGCCCCTGGCCGCGCACCAGGCTGACCCGCGCCCACTGCACCACCCGCTGGATGCCGGGCCCGATGACTGTGTTCTGTTTCTGCCACGCGGCCAGCGACTTCGGGCCCGGCACTGCGGTGTTAATGATTGGCTGTTTTTTTTGAAACGCGATACCTAAACCCATTGCGCGTTTCGTAGAAGCCGGTCAGAAACCTGTCAAGGAGTATTGCCCCCATGGCCCCTGTTGCGCAGAGAACGATCAGCCAGCCTGCTGATCAGAAGCCCCACCTGGTCACCGAAGTTCCGGGGCCGAAGAGCCGGGCCGCCCGCGCGCGAGAGGAAGAGCACTACGCGCCGGGGCATCAGCGGTACTCGGCGATGGCCGGCATCGTGGTCGACCAGGCGCGGGGCAACGCGGTCACCGACATCGACGGGAACACCTTCCTCGACATCGTCGGCGCCATCGGGGTGAACGGCCTCGGTCATTCACACCCGAAGTGGACGGCAGCCATCAGCAAGCAGGTGCAGAACGTGTCGGCAGGCAGCTTTTCGTCCACCGCCCGCGTCGAGCTCATGCAGAAGGTCGCGACCCATGCGCCGGCGCCCGGCGTGAACAAGCTGCAGCTGTACTCGGGGGGTGCCGAGGCCGTCGAATCTGCACTGCGATTGGCCAAATGCAAGACAGGCAAATCCGAGTTTGTGAGCTTTTGGGGCGGGTTTCACGGCAAGACGATGGGTGTGTTGAGCCTGATGGGGTCTGACTTCAAGAAGGGCCTCGGGCCGCTGGTGCCGGGCAATCACCTGGTGCCGTACGCCAACTGCTACCGCTGCCCGTTGAAGCTCGAGTACCCGTCGTGCGGGCTGGCCTGCGTCGAGTTCGCCGAAGGCCAGGTGAAGTCGGCGTCGTCGGGAGCCATCGCGGCGTTCCTGGTCGAGCCGATGCTGGGCGCGGGCGGCAACAATCCTCCGCCCAGAGAATGGCTGCCGGCGATCAAGGCGGTGGCGAAGAAGTTCGACGCGCTGCTGATCGTGGACGAGATGATCACGGGCTTCGGCCGCACGGGGAAGTACTGGGGCAGCGAGCACTCGGGTACGGCGCCCGACATCGTGACCATCGGCAAGCAGTTCGGCGGCGGGCTGCCGGTGACCGGGCTCATCTCGCGCGACGACATCGTGCAGTCGAAGCCCTGGGCGAACCCGTCGGGCTCTTCGTCGAGCTACGGCGGCAACCCGCTGGCCTCGGCTGCCGCGCTCGCCTCGCTGAACATCATCGATGAAGAAGGCCTGGTCGAGAACGCGCGCCGCATGGGCGAATACTTCCTCGGCAAGCTGAAGCCCTTCTACGACGACTACCCGTTCGTCGGTGACGTGCGGGGCCAGGGGCTGCTGCTCGCGCTCGAGCTGGTGAAGAACCGCGACACGAAAGAGCTCGTCTCGCGCGACGTGTGCAAGGCGATGTTCGAAGGCTGCCTGAAGCGTGGGCTCATCTGTCTCACGTTCGACCCGATCTTCCGCATTCAGCCTGCGATGACCATCGACGAACAGACCATCGACACGGTGGTGGCGATTCTTCGCGAGGTGTTCGACGAGGTGAAGAAGTCGGGAGCGTGGGTCTAGTGGCCAAGAAAGAACAGCCGCCGGCCGAGCTGTTGACCGCGGGCCTCATCCACGAGATCCGCCACCCGCTGATGGGCATCAAGCTGGGTCTGCAGCTGATTCAGCGCGGCGCCGGTGAGGCAGTTACGAAGCAAGCCGAATGGCCGATGGTGATGTCTCAGCTGGCGCGGCTCGAAGAGTTGCTGAAGTCGTATCAGCGGTTCCTCGCTCCGGAAGGGGCAGG
>JAYUXE010000998.1:0-3310 GCA_043753165.1 Archangiaceae bacterium
GGACTATGTGATGCCGCCGATGCCGATGGCGCGCGTGACGTTGACCGACGCGTTCAAGGGCACGCACGTGGTGGAAGTCGAAGTGGCGGCGACGCCGGCGACGCGGACGCGCGGGATGATGTGGCGAACGTCGGTGGACGCGGGGAAGGGGATGCTCTTCATCTTCGCCAACGAGCAGCCGCTGAGCTTCTGGATGCGGAACACGCTCATCCCGCTGGACATGATCTTCATCAGCAAGGACTTGAAGGTGACGGGCGTGGTGTCGAACGCCGAGCCGAAGACGCTGACCTCGCGGGGCGTGGGCGTGCCGTCCCTGTACGTGCTCGAAGTCGGCGGCGGTTGGGCCGAGAAGACGGGCATCAAGGTGGGTACCGCGGTGAAGCTCGACGGCACCGCAGGCATCGAAGCGGTTCCGTAGCGCGTCAGGGCGAGGTCATTCGCGCGGGGCACCCGTCTCAAGCTTCACCGCTCTGCGGCTTGCTTCGTAAACGGCGACCGCTTGTTCGAGCCCACGAAAGTCATTTCAGAAGAGGAACGACGCCTGCTTCGCGTGAATCGTCCCGTCTCGGTGTTCACGGTCTGGACGGTGATCAGCAACTCCTCTTTATTCTCGGAACTGTGAACGCACGCGCGAAACCCTCACCGACCTCGATGACCGCGGATCTCGCGCGGGCGAAGAATCCGTCGTTCACCGGCTGGGACGACGCGTGGGTTGGCCTCGAGCCGACGTTTCAGTCGAAGAAGAGCATCAAGCTGTACGCGAAGTACTCGGATGACGAAGACGCGTACTTCGAGCACCCGTACATGGTTCGCACCGTGCGCCGCATCAGCAAGCACCTGGTCAAGAAGTACCGCGGCCTCGAAGACCGCCTGTTCGAGCACCTCGAAGTCGGGGAAGACAGGGACCTCTGGGACGTCACGCGCGCCGAGCTCAAGTTCTCGTTCGAGAAGCGCGGCGACGAAGTGCTGCAGGTCAACTTCGGCATGGACCCGTACACGTTCGAGTTCGGCATCAAACCGGTTCCGCTGAAGTGGCTCTACGACGAACGGTTCGTGCGCTTCCTGCAGAAGCTCGCCTTCGACGTGCCCGAGAAGGGCGGGCTTTCGGCGTCGATTCTCAACGGAGGGGGCCAGTTCCACCTGTCGGTGAAGCAGTACCTCACCGGGAGTTTGCTCGCGGATGACCTGACGACGCGCCTCAACCACCCCGAGCTGTCGTCGTGGATCCTCGACTTCCCGAACTGCGACGACCGCATGATGCGGGCGACGCCAGCGCGCTTCGCTGCGTACAAAGCGACGCTGGACGACTACTGGCGCGGCGCCTACCACCCGAAAGCGCGAGGGATTCCGACGGTCGAGCATGCGCTGCTGGGCGACGAGTTCCGCCCGGCGGTCGAGGTGTGGACGGGGCTGGCAGGCAAGGGCACGGCGCTCGAGATGTTCCAGACGAACTTCGCCTTCGGGCGGTCGATTCGCTGGCGAGCGCAGAACGTTCATCCCGGGTATTGGCAGGAAGCGCACCCGGACCTCGACGGGTACCAGCCGCATCAAGTGATGCGGAACACCGAGGTGAACCTGAACCGGCTGCAGATCGCCGGCGAGCTTCACGTGAAGAGCGGCAAGGTACTGCACCCCGAACGCGCTCCCGAGCTCGACGCGCAGCTGGACCCTTCGATGCTCACCGACGAGGCGGCGTACGAGCAGCGCGGTCACATCTCTCGAACGAGCGCGCGCGATTACGTCGACGCGATTCTGCTCGAGGTCCACCACGCGCAGTGGCTTCAGCAACACCCGCACGTTCGCCTGGTGACGGGCCTGGCGCAGGACCAGCTGACCCTCGACGCGGAAAACACGGTAGGGCCGAAGGCGCTCGACAAGCTGAGGCGCGTGGCGCGCGCATCGAACCTCGAACGGTCGCACGGGCGGATCAAGTCGGACTTCGTCGAGCCCGAGGCGCTGTTCTATGCGGCGTGGCGCGCGTTGCCTGCGCGGTCGAAAGCAGAGATCGCGAGCGAAGCGATCAACGGCTTTCACCAACGCGTACACGAAGCGGCGTCGGTCGACCCGCGCGGCCTCGACGGCGACCCGATGGACGCGCACCGGCACCGCGTCCACCCGCTGCTGTGGGATGCGTTGAAAGGCACGAAACCGAAAGGCGCGGCTGCCGCTGAGCTGAAGAAGTTCCTCGCCGACCCGAAGACGTACCTGCGCAAGCGGCCCGTGTTCTCGCAGGTGGGCGAGCCGGCTCCGTGGGATTGACGCCGAAGATCTGGCTGGGCGAGCAAGAACGGAAGTACTCGTGCGGCGCCGCAAGCCTCAAATACGCGCTGTGCCTGCTCGGGTTTTGCCCGCGCGAGGACGACCTGCGGCGGCTGGCGCGGACGACGTGGCGGGGCACCTCGACGCGGCCGCTGATGAACGCCGCACGGCGGTTCGGGCTCGAGCCGAAGCTGCGCTACTTCGTAGAAGACGAATGGCACGAAGCCCGCGACTGGCTGCAGCACGAGCTCGAAGCGGGTCGCCCGGTGATCCTCGATGTCGAAGGGTTCGCGCACTACGTCGTTGCGGTGCAGACGCTGGCGGGCAAGGTGGTGATCATCGACCCGGAAGGCGGGCGAATGGACGGGACGGCGTACGCGGACGTGGTGCTCTGCGGCGATCGACGGCTGAAGACGTGGTGGCTGTCGGGCGAGGAAGACGGAGAGCTCGCGGCATTTCGCGGGATGTCGTTGTCGAAGGGTCGCGCTCGGCCCACGGGTCCACGGCTCACGTTCAGCCTCGAAGCGGTCGAACGCTATGTGGACGGCCGGCAGTGGATTCTCGACGAGTACCTGATCGACTGCGTCGAGATCGCCGCAGCGGTGAAGGATGCGAACGGGCCGTCGCGGCCGCTGGGCGCGTTGATTCGCGAGCTCGGCTCGGCCTTTATGGTGTCGAGCGTCGGCCGCTGGTGGGGCGCGAAGTCCAGTGACGTGCAGATGCTCAAGGCGCACGTCGAAGACATGGCGGTCGCGGCCGAAGCGATGAAGCTCGAAGTGCCAGCCGACGGCGCCACGCGCGTGGCGGCCGATGTCGCGACGCTGCTGTCGATGATGCTCGCGGCCGGCGACTGACAAGTAAGGTTTGTCTTCTTCCGAAAAAGGAAACCCATGCCCGACTTCAGCACCTTGACCATTGCCAGCGATCCGCAGAATCCGCGTGTCGCGCGCCTGCTGCTGAACCGGCCGCACCGCCTGAACGCGATCACCGACGCGATGCCGCGTGAGATCCGCGCCGCTGTCGACTGGGCCAACGCCGAGGCCGGCGTTCA
>JAYUXE010000999.1:0-3306 GCA_043753165.1 Archangiaceae bacterium
GCGCTGGCCGCCGCGGGTCAGCGCCTCGCGCGCTTCGGGACACGCTTCCGCGCCGTGCAGGGCGAGTTCGGCACCGTCGCGCACCTGGTCGATGGCCCGGTCGACGGCTTCCTGCTGGACCTCGGGGTCAGCTCGCCCCAGTTCGACGAAGCCTCGCGCGGCTTCTCGTTTCAGAACGACGGCCCGCTGGACATGCGCATGGCCGACGAAGGCCAGACCGCCGCCGAGCTCATCGTCTCGACCGAAGAAGAAGCGCTCGCGAACCTCATCTTCGAATACGGCGAAGAACGGTTTTCCCGCCCCATCGCGCGCGCGCTCAAGTTCGCGCAGCCCGCGACGACGTTCGCCGCGGTGAAGGCGATCGAGGGCGCCGTGCCGCGCCGCGCCTGGCCCGACAAGATCCACGTCGCCACCCGCACCTTCCAGGCCCTTCGCATCGCCGTGAACGAAGAGCTCGGGCAGCTCGACGACGCGCTGGCCGCGATTCCCGGCGTGCTCAGGCCGGGCGGGGTGGCCGCGATCATCTCTTTCCACTCGCTGGAAGACCGCAAGGTGAAGCAGGCCTTCAAGAAGCTCTGCGGCGATGTGCCCGACGATCTTCCCCGCGGCCTGCCGATGATCCCCGTCGAAGTGGCCGCCGATTTCGAAGCGCTGACGAAGAAGCCAATCGTCGCCGCCGATGAAGAGCTTTCCATCAACCCCCGGGCGCGCAGCGCGAAGCTCCGGGCGATCAAAAAAGTGAATCCATGAGCATTGCGATCGAAGGCCGCCGCGGCGTGTCGTTCGGGGTCATCTTCTTCGAGCTGTTGCCGGCCGCCCTGCTGGTGGTGCTCTTCGCCACCGTCGGCATCGTCCACGTGACGGGCCGCGTGCTGGTGGTGAAGGTCGGCTACGAGCTGTCGCGCCTCGACCAGGCCGGCGGTGAGCTGATGCGAGAGCACGATCGCTTGAAGCTCGAGCTCGCCACGCTGCGTTCGCCCGCGCGCCTCGAGTCGATCGCGCGCACGAAGCTGCAGATGGGGCCGCCGGCGCCGTCGGCGATCTTCCACGTCACGAACTAAAGGACCCGTGCGCGACCTCAAGCACACCGTCTCGGTCGAAGCGCCCACGAAGTGGATGCGGCTGCGCGTGCTCGTGATGGGCGCCGTCTTCATCGTCCTGCTCGTCGCGGTCGTTGCGCGCGCGTTTCAGCTGCAGGTGCACCAGCAGCAGATGCTGAAGGGCATGGCGCAGGATCAGTACGTGCGCCAGGTCGAGATCCCTGCCCGCCGGGGTGACATCTTCGATCGCCGCGGGGTGCCGCTGGCCCAGAGCGTCGACGTCGATTCCATCTGGGTCGACCCGTCGATGCTGCCTGACGAGAAGCTGGCCGCCCGCGCGCTGAGCAAGGCCCTGGACCTCGATCAGGGCGATCTCTTCGCGAAGCTCGTGAAGGCGCGGCGGTTCGCGTGGGTGAAGCGGCAGGTGACTCCGGTGGAAGTCGAGAAGGTCAACGCGCTGAAGCTGCCCGGCATCGGCTTCACCAAAGAGCCGCGCCGCTTCTACCCGCAGCGTGAGCTCGGTGCGCACGTCATCGGCCTCGTCGGCACCGACGGCCATGGCCTCGATGGCCTCGAGCTCGCGTTCGAGTCCGAGCTTTCTGGCGATGCCGCCACCCAACGCGGCTTCCGCGATGCGCGCGGCCGCAAGGTGCTCACCCACGGCGTCGAAGAGAACAGCGCTCGACAAGGCGCCGCCGTCACGCTCACCCTCGATCGCCACCTGCAGTACGTCGCCGAGAAGGCGCTGACCCGCGCGGTCGAAGACGCGAAAGCGCCCGCGGGCACCGTGGTCGTCCTCGACCCGACCACGGGTCAAATCCTCGCCCTCGCCAACTACCCGCGCTTCAACCCCAACTCGCCCGCGGCCGCGCAGAAGAACGCGCTTCGCAACCGGGCCGCCACCGACGCCTTCGAGCCCGGGTCGACCTTCAAGGCCTTCGTCGTCGCCGCCGCGCTCGAGGAAAAGCTGGTCAGCGAGACGACGTCGTTCAACTGTGAGAAGGGCGCGTGGCGCATCGGCAAGCACGTCATCAACGACACGCACCCGCACGAGTCGCTCGACGTGACGAGCATCTTGCAGGTCAGCTCGAACATCGGCGCCGCGAAGATTGGCGCCGCGCTCGGCCGTGAACGCCTCACCGCCTATTACGCGAAGTTCGGCTTCGGTGAACGCGCGGGCCTCGGCCTGCCGGGTGAAGGCAAAGGCGTCATTCCGTTTCCCCGCGCCGAGGTTTCCCTGGCCACCGAGTCGTTCGGCCAGGGCCTCACCGCCACGGCCATTCAGATTGCAGCCGGCTACGGCGCGCTGGCGAATGGCGGCATCTTGATGAAGCCGTACCTCGTGCAGAAGGTCGTCGACCCCGATGGCCTCACGCTGATCGACAACCAGCCGGTGCAGGTGCGCCGCGTCGTCTCGGCCGCCAACGCGCGCCGCGTCATCGCGATGCTCGAGACCGTCGTCGAGAAGGCCGGCACGGCCCCGCGCGCGCGAATGGACGAGTACCGTGTCGCCGGCAAGACGGGCACGGCGCAGAAGGTCGACCCCGTGGCCCGTGGGTATTCCGACAAGCGCATCGCTTCGTTCATCGGCGTCGTGCCGGCCGAAGATCCGCGCCTCGTGGTGCTGGTGGTCATCGACGAGCCGAAAACCGACGTCTACGGCGGCATCGTCGCGGCGCCCGCGTTCAAGGAAATCGCCACCGCCGCGATGCCGTACCTCTCGGTCAAGGCCTCGCGCCCGCCGACCCCTGAGAAGCCGAGCAAAGTCGCCGCCATTCCCGCCGAACCCCCTTCGGCGAAGAACACCAAGTCCGCAGTCGTTGCTGCAATCGAAGAGCTCGACGCCCCTGAAGGCGCCGTGCGTGTCCCCAACCTCACCGGCCGGGCCGGGCGCGAAGCTGTCGCTCAGTTGCTGGCCGTTGCCCTCGAACCGCGGCTTGCCGGCAGCGGTCGGGTGTCCTCTCAACAGCCGGCCGCGGGAAGCCTCGTAGAGAAGGGAACTCGCGTGACGCTCGAATTGGCAGGACCCTTGCCAACCACCCCTCGATAGACGCCGCCACCGCGCGGCTGGGAAGACACAACATGAAGCTCAACGAGCTCCTCGCAGGCGTCGGCACGGAGCCGCCGGCAGCACCGAAGCACAAGGGTGAAATCACCGGCCTTTGCCACGACTCGCGTCAGGTCAAAGCGGGCGATTTGTTCATCGCATTGCCGGGCGGAAAGTCCGACGGCTCGCTGTTCGCGGCCGAAGCCGTCAGCCGCGGCG
>JAYUXE010001000.1:0-7705 GCA_043753165.1 Archangiaceae bacterium
CGCATCGAGAATCGCGCCGCGCGCATCGGCGGGCCGGGCGCCCGCGGTCACCAGGGGCCCCACCATCGCCGACTGGCCACCGGCGATCGCCAGCGCCAGCGTGTGGTCTCCTTTCACGCGTGCTCCGCCGTCGCTGAGCTTCTGCACGAAGGCAAGGTCTCGCGCGAGAATCGCGGCCTCGTACAGTCGGGTGAAGTCGAGCTTCTGCAGCATCGCGCGCTGAATCATCAGGTCCGTGGCGCGGTTGAGCCGGGTGCCAATCAACGTGCTCAGCATGGCCTCGAGCGTCAACGGGGTCGGGCCGATCGACAGCTGGTGCTGAAGCGACTCGACGTCGTCGGTGAGCAGCAGCCGGTAGAGTTCCGCCGCCTCGGTGCAAGAGGTGGGCGTCGCGCCGTGCTTGTCGAGCAGCGCGACCATCGCCGTCATGTTGTTCGCGAGCGCAAGACAGCGGGCGTCGACCAGCCCGTCGTTGAACCCGGGAAGCGACGAAGTGACGTAGGGCTGCGCGCCGCTGCTGATCAGGATTTGCGCCACATCCAGCTGCCCCGTCTCGGCCGCGAGCATCAGCGCCGTCTTTCGCCCGCACTCGCCCCGAATCGCCCGTTCGTTGACGTCGACCGCCGGAGCCACGAAGCCGAGCAGCCGTTTCCCTGCGAGGCGATGAACCCCTTCGGTGTCGCGCGTCACCACCGCGGCCTGCAGGTCGGTGCAGTCGCGCGGCGAAACTGAAACGTCTGAAGTCACCATCGACACGACCACGAAGGCAGCCAGCATGGTTTCGAGTGTACTGTGAGTGGATGCAACGCGTTTTGATCCTCGGGTTCGTCTGGGTGGTGGCGTGTGGGCCGCAGCCGGATGTCTGCAACATGGGCGGCACCGGAGGCTTCAGCGGCGCGGGAGGCGGCTTCTCGGGTCGCGACAGCCCGGCGCCCCCACCGCAAGACGCGGGGTTCGGCGGCGCGGGCGGGAGGCTGGGCTTCCCGATGACGAGGGTTGGCCTGGTTGGCAAGCCGATGCAAATCATCCTCGGCCAGGCGCAGCGCGTGAGCTGCGGACCCGGCAGCAAGGTCGTCGAAGTCATCACCGAAGTCTTCGACCCGATGAACCGCCCCGTCGAGCACACGCGCTCTGCCGAGCTCGGATTCTCGACCACCATCACGTTCACGCCCGCAGGGCCCGGCGACTACCACGTCAGCGCGCGCTTCGAGCCGGCCATTGGCACCGCCCAGGCCGACGTCGTCGTCGTCGTCGACATGACCTCGGCCCCTTCGACCACGCTCAACACCTTAGTGCCGTGCCGTTCGCTCGAGGTGCTGCCGTCGGGCCTCGTGCTCTGCCAGACCTCTTCTTCGCTGCGCGCGTACCGCGACGGCGCCCTGCTGCAGACTTTCGATTCCGACGAGTTCGCGGTGGCCGGCAACGTCGTGTGGACTGCGCGCATCGGCATCGTGCGGCGGCTGGTCGACAACGGTGGCGCGATGCCGTTGGTGGCCGAAGGCCAGTTCGACACGATGATTTTCGACACGGGTCTCAAGCTCATCGGGACGCAGACCCAGTTGATCGCCAGCGGCGGCATGCGCACCGTTCGCCTCGCTTTCCAGAACGCCGCGCTCATCAAGGAAAAGCAGCTGGACCACTATGTCGCCCAGAGCACGAGCGTGTTCGCAGGGCCCGAGCTCGACACGCTGCTCTTTCTCGAAGGCGACGACGGCTTCAACCGAAAGCTCTGCAGCTACGACTTGAAAGGCGACCGCGACCTCGGTTGCCAACAGGTGGGCCGGGTCGAGAACCTGGGCACCGACGCCACGGGCCACTGGTCGCACGGCGACACCACGCTGCGGGTCGACAGCATCGACAAGAACGGCATCGTTCAGACTGCGACGATGGCGTTCAACGGCATTCCCTTCACCAACACGGCCTTCACCGACACCCACTTCCAGACGACGCCTGCGATTGCGACGATGTCAGGCCTGTACCTCGTGCCCAGGCTCACCGCGGCGGGCATCCAGCTCGACGCGTACGAATTCCCCGCAGGCTTCGTGCCGAAAGGTGGGTCGACCAAGGTGCTGCGCGCCGAGCACAGCGACGGGCGGCAGCTGTTGTTCACCAGACCGCAGTAGGCTGCGCCGCGCCTTCATCTCGCCCGGAGCACCACCTCGTGTCGGAGTCGTCGAGTCAGCACTGGCTGGACCTGCTGCCTCTGCCGGCAGTCATCATCAGCCAGGCCCGCTTTCTTCACGTCAACGAGCCCTTTCTGCAGCTGCTGATGTTGAGCCGCGAGCAGGCCGTGGGGATGCGCTTTGACGAACGCGTCGCGCCCGAAGACAGCGAGCGCGTCTCGGCCCGGCACCGCGCGCGATTGGCCGGCGAAGCGGTGCCCGACTCGTACCAGCTGAACATCATTCGCAGCGACGGCGAACGCCGCACCGTCGAGATTTTCGTCTCGCAGACCGCCGAACACACCCTGTTCCAGCTGCTCGATGTCACGGGCCGCGCGGCGCACCAGGAACACTTGAGCGCCCTGGCGCGGCTGGGGGCCGCCGTGCAACGCGGTCAGAGCGAGGCCGCCATCTTCGCCGCCGTCGCCGCGGGGCTGCAGACGATGGACGCGGCCGTGTTGCGCGTTCGCCCCATCGAAGACGGCCTGCAGGTCATCAGCGATGGGCCGCCCGCAGCCATCGAGCCGTGGGGGCCCGGGCTCAAAGAAGCGTGGCTCACGGGCTACGCGTTTCTCGACGACTTCGCCTTCTCGGGCTACCGCACCTGGGTGCGCGGAGCGGTGATTCGCCTCGATGTCGCTGGCGTGGGCCGCGAGCTGATGGTCATCGGGGCGTTGTGGTTGAAGCCGGAGGACGCTCCGACGCTGCAGTTGTTCGGCGCCCAAATCAGCGCGGCGCTCGAGGCGAACCGGCTCATCGTCGACCTTCGCCGCAGCTACGACGAGCTGTCGCGCGCGCAGGCCCAGCTGGTTCAACGCGAACGCCTGGCCGCGCTGGGCGAGATGGCGGCCGCGCTCGCGCACGAAGTTCGAAATCCCCTCGGCGTCATCTTCAACTCGCTGTCCTCGCTGCCGCGCGAAATTTCCGCGGGCCACGACACCACGCAGCTCGTCTCGATTCTGAAAGAGGAAGCGCACCGCATCAACCACCTCGTCGGCGACCTGCTGGACTTCGCACGGCCTTCGTTGCCGCTTCTCTCGAACGAGACGGCGCTGCAGACGCTGGTCGTCGAAGCCGTGGGCGCGGTGCTCGGCTCGACCCCGGTGAAGATTCTGTTCGAGGTCAGCAACGCGTCGGGCGTCGACCAGGTGTCGATGGATGCGCGGTTGATGCGGCAGGTGTTCCTGAATCTCGCCAACAATGCGGTGCAGGCGATGCCGCACGGCGGGACGCTGGGCGTGGTGCTGACGCTCGACCAGGCGGGCGTGGAGCCGTGGGTGCAGGTGACGTTCAGTGACACGGGCGACGGCATCGCCGCCGACGTGCTGCCGCGCGTGTTCGAGCCCTTCTTCACCACCCGCGCACGGGGCACGGGCCTGGGGCTTGCGCTGGTGAAGCGCATCGTCGAGGGGCACCGCGGCCGGGTCGACGTGCGAAGCGGGGAGGGAAAGGGGACGCGCGTCGTCGTTGCGTGGCCGATCTAGGTCGATCCAGCGCTTCGCGCGCCCTATGTTCTGCGGCCGATGAACTGGCTCTCTGTTCTGCTCAACTCGGCAACTTCCCGCGGCGCTGGCGTTCACCCGAAGACGTGGCCCGCGGTCGCCCAGCGCTCGCCGCTTCCCGTCCCCGATGACGTGCGGGCGCTCTACGAACAAACCGACGGGGCCCGCTTCTCGGGCGAAGTCGTGCTCTGGACGTGGAAGGAAGTCGAAGAGCGCACCGCCAAGGGGCTCGGCGGCCTCAAGGCCAGCGACGTCTGGCTGCTGGGCACCAAGCGCGAGACGGGCATCTTCTTCACCGCCCGTTCGCGCCCGCTGCTTCGCGCGCTTCCCCCCGCCGCCCGCACCAACTGGCTCCGTTCGGTCGAGGCCGTCGAATTCGTCTACGGCCTGTGGCGCGCGGTCGATGACGTCTTCGTCGTTCGCTCGCTGCAGGAGCTCTTGTCGATGAGCGTCGCGCGGCCCGGTGAAGACTTCGGCGAAGTCACCTACGTGCGCGCGATGCACGCGGTGAAGAACGCGCTCGCCGAGCTCGAGCCGTCGAAGACGAAGCCGCCGCGCCCCTCGCGTCCGACGGGAAGCCACCCCGCCCCGAAGCCTCCGGCGAAGAAGAAGCCGGCTGCGGCGAAGAAGAAGAAATGACGGAGCCCTTCGACCTTCTCATCCACGGTGGCACCTGCGTCACCCCGGGCGGCACCGTCGTTGCCGACGTCGGCGTCCGCGCAGGCCGCATCGCCGACATCGGCGCGCTGGCCTCACACCCTACCGCCGCGAAGCTCGACGCGAAGGGCCTGCACGTGTTGCCGGGCGCCATCGACTCGCAGGTGCACTTCCGCGAGCCGGGCCTCACCCACAAAGAAGACATCGGCAGCGGCAGTGCGTGCGCGGCGCTGGGCGGCATCACCTGTTTCTTCGAGATGCCGAACACGACGCCGTCTACCGACTCGGCCGACCGGCTGGCGTGGAAGGTCGCCCGCGCGCGCGAGACGAGCTGGGTCGACTTCGCGTTCTACGTCGGCGCCACGCGCGAGAACGCAGACACGCTGGGAGACCTCGAAAGGCTCGAAGGCTGCGCCGGCGTGAAGGTGTTCCTCGGCAGCTCGACGGGAAACCTGCTGGTCGACGATGAGCCGACGTTGATGCGGGTGCTGCAGTCGGGCCGCCGGCGTGCCGCGTTTCACAGCGAAGACGAAGCGCGGCTGCAGCAGCGCCGCCCGCTGGCCGAAGGAAAGACGGTGCACTTCCACCCGCACTGGCGCGACGAAGAAGCGGCCGTGATTTCGACGCGCCGGCTGCTGGCGATGGCGAAGCGGTGGGACAGGCGGGTGCACGTGCTGCACGTCACCACCGCGGGCGAGCTGCCGCTGCTGCAGGCCGCACGCGACCACGCGACGTTCGAGGTCAACCCGCAGCACCTCACCTTCCACGCGCCCGAAGTCTACGACCGGCTCGGCACGCTCGCGCAGATGAACCCTCCGATTCGCGATGCGAGCCACCAGGCCGCGCTGTGGCATGCGGTGCGGTCGGGGTTCGCCGACGTGCTGGGCAGCGACCACGCGCCACACACGCTCGAAGAAAAAGCGAAGACGTACCCGGCCAGCCCTTCGGGGATGCCGGGCGTGCAGACGCTGCTGCCGGTGATGCTGGGCCACGTCGCGGAAGGGCGGCTGTCGCTGGAAAGGCTCGTCGACCTGACGGCGCACGGCCCGGCCCGCATCTTCGGCCTCGCGCGAAAGGGCCGAATGATTCCCGGCAACGATGCCGACCTGACCCTGGTCGACCTCGCCGCGAAGCGCGTCATCACCAAAGAGTGGAGCCGCAGCCGCGTGG
This sequence comes from Archangiaceae bacterium, assembly GCA_043753165.1. GTDB lineage: Bacteria > Myxococcota > Myxococcia > Myxococcales > Myxococcaceae > JAGSPQ01. Next base: position 5,492 of record JAYUXE010001000.1, read on the forward strand.
GCTGGACCCCGTTCGAAGGGCACGCCGTCACCGGCTGGCCGATGGTGACCATCGTGCGCGGCAAGGTGGTGATGCGCGACGGGGCGCTGCAGGGCGCTCCGCACGGCGAGCCGGCGACGTTTCTTCCCTAGCGCGGCAGCCGCTTAGATGAGGTTCGCCAGCGGCCCGGTGCAGTGGGCCGGGTCTCCGAAGGTGTTGCCGGCGACGCCCATGCCGTTCATCAACGAGACGAGCAGGTTGTTGTGCGGAACCTCGTTCGAATACGAGAGGTAGCGGTTCGTCTGCCACGCGCCGCCCGCGCTGCCGCACAGCAGAAACGGAGCGTCCTTGTGGCTGTGCGTGTTCCCCTTCGCCAGCTCGCTGCACCAGACGACCACGGTGTTGTCGAGCACGGTGCCGGTGCCTTCGGGAATCGCGTTCAGCTTGTTCAGCAGGTACGCGAGCTGTTCCATGTACCACTTGCGAATCACCGCAAGCTTCCCCCACGCGTGCGTGTCGGAGTCCGGCTGATGCCCGAGAATGTGCTCGTCGTCGGTGATGGGCTTGTTGCCCGAGCCGTCGTTGTACTGAAGAAAAGGGTAGGGCCGGTTGTTCGTCGAGGCCGACCACTGCAGCGTCACGACCCGCGTCAGGTCACACGCCAGCGCCATCGAGACCAGGTCCATCTGCAGCTTGCCGATGGTGCCGTAGTTGGCCGGGTCGGTGAGATTGATTGGAGCTCCAAGCATCGGCTGGCTGCACGCGCTGCCCAGCGTGCCGGCCGGGTTGTCGAGCCGCGCCTCGACGTCGCGCACCGAGGTGAGGTGGTTTTCGAGCTTCAGCCGGTCTTCGCTGGACAGCTTCGGGTTCAGCTTCGCGAAGCGGTCTTTCACCAGGTCGATGGCCGCGTGCCGGCGCCGGCGTTCGCGGGTCAGCGAAGCGAGGTCCGTGCCCAGCTGTGAGAAGACGCGGTTGTAGAGCGCGTATGGGCTCGTCTCGTTCGCGACGGGTTGGTCGTTTCCCGCGTAGCTCAGCACCGTGCGCACTTCGGTGCCGCCGTACTGCGTCGACTGCACCCCGACGTTCAGCGACTTGAAGCGCGTGCCCGCACCAATCGTGTTGCCCAGGTGCTGGTCGAGCGAGATGTGCGAAGCCCAACCCGCCAGCGAGCCGTCGCCGCCCACCTGGCCGCCCGTGTTCAGCTTCTGCCCCGTCAGCAGCGCCATGCCCTGCTGGTGCGGCTCGCCCGGCCCGATGTCGTTCGCGAGCAGGTCGAGGCCTTTGACGAGCACCAGCTTCGATTTGAACGGCGTCAGCGGCTCGAGCGCCGAGCCCGCGAAGTCCATCGACGGCGGCAGGAAGAGGTTCCCGTTCGGCGTGTAGAAGAAAATGATGCGCTTCGGAAACGTGAGCGCCTGCTTCGTCGACGACTGCGCGACCTGCGACGGCGTGAGCGACGAATCGACGCAGCCCAGGCTCTGCATCAGGGGCAGGGCGAGCGCCGCGTGTCCGGCTCCGCGCAACAACGTGCGGCGGGTGAGCTTCACGGTCATGGCGCGGCTCCGGTGCGGCGGTACAGGAAAGCGTCCGTCTGGGTCAGCGCGAGGACGAGCTTCTTGATGTCGTGGCGTTCGCGGGTGAACGCGTCGTTGACCCGTTCGATCGAGCACGCGTCTTCCGACATCTCACCGCGGCCGTACGCGAACCGGAACCACTGCTTCACGTAGCAGCGCTGCGCCTGCCTGCTCTGCGTCAGCTTCGTCGCGAGCCCCCGCACGCCCTTGAAGGCGCCGGGCACGTCGGTGCCGAAGACTTCACCGCTGTCGTCGATGACGCGGCCCGCTTCCTTCTCGCGGTACACGCCGACGCCGTCGAGGTTCTCGAAGCCAAACCCGAGGGGATCCATCATGCGGTGGCAGCCCTTGCACGAGTTGCTCGCCGAGTGCGCCGCGAACCGTTCGCGCGCGGTGCTGTCGGCCTTCGGCTCGGGCACGGTGATGTTCACTTCCGGCGGCGGCGCATCGAGCACTTCGCAAAGGAACGCTTCGCGCACCAGCTTGCCGCGGTGCACGGGCGAGGTCTGGTTCGTGTGCGCGTTGATGGCCAGCAGCGTGCCCTGGGTGAGCAGCCCCGCGCGCTGAAGGGGGTCGAACGCGACCTTCTGGTAGCCGCTGCCCGTCGTCGCCGCAGGCACCTGGTAGAACGCCGCCAGCGCCGGGTTCAGCATCGAGTACG
>JAYUXE010001001.1:0-3299 GCA_043753165.1 Archangiaceae bacterium
GTGCTGCTGCAGGCCGAAGTGGGGTCGACGGCGGTCGCGCGCGCGACAGCCGACCTCGCCACGCTCGAGCACGGCATCTGCCAGCTGCAGCAAGGCGAAGCAGGCGAGGCGCAGCGCCTGTTGTCGGACGCGCGCGTGAGAATCGAAGCGCGCGAAGCCGTCGATCACCGCTGGCCACAGCGCCTCGCCCGCGCGAAGCGGTGGGAGCTCAGCGGCTCAGGCCACGCTGAAAAATCTGTTCCAACGTCTCGCCGATGACGTTCCAGTCGTACTTCTGCTTCGCGACCTTCGCGCCATTTTCCGCCAGCACCATGCGCAGCTTCGCGTCGCCCAAGAGCCGCACCACGGCGTCGGCAAATGCCCGCGGCTCGTCGGCCATCAGCGCGCTCTCGCCGTCTTTCAAGTCGATGCCTTCGCAGCCGATGCGCGTGGTCACCATCGGCTTCTTCATCGCCAGCGCTTCGGCCACCTTGAGGCGGGTGCCTCCACCCATGCGCAGCGGCACGACGTAGACGCTCGACCGCCACACGTACGGCCGCACATCGGGCACCGTGCCCGTCACCACCACGTTGGCGCTCGCCCGTCTGGTGATGCTGTCGGGCGGGCTCTTGCCCACGACGTAGAGCTTCACCTTTGGAAGCTTCGCCTGAATCAGCGGCATCACTTCGTCGAGGAACCAGTGGATGCCGTCGTGGTTCGGCACGTACGCCATCATCCCGGTGAAGACGAGGCTGTGCTCTTCGACCGGCACGTCGCTGCGGGGCGTGAAGTACTCGCCGTCCATTCCGTTCGGCACCACGTGCATCGGCACCTGCACATCGCGGCCGAAGAGTTCTTTGTCGCGCTCGGAAGTCGTCAGCACCACGTCCTGCATGCGGCACCACTTCAGCTCGTCGGCCTTCATCTTCTGGAACTCGAGGCCATAGTGAAGCTTCTTCACGCCCCACGCCGTGCTCTCGTACATGCGGCGAAAGTTGTCGTACTCGACGTTGTGCGTGTCGAGCACCTTGAGCGCGGGGGTCTTCAGCGAGAAGGGACCCAGGTGCGAAAACTCGGTCTGCACCACGTCGAAAGTCTGCGACGTCAGCAGCGCATCGAGCTCGCGCTGAAAGGCGCCGTCGGTCACCGACTGCTGAAAGAAGCTGTGCGGGGTGAAGGTCGAGAACAGCTGGCCTGCGCGCCGGCTCGCGGCCTTCCACGTGGGGGCGACCACGCGCACTTCCGGTAAGTCGAACTCGCTGCGAATGCGCGCCGCATCGTCGGGCGTGCCGTAGGTCAACACCGTCACCGGGTGCCGCCGGGCTACCTGTTTGAGCAGGTGGTACACGCGCAGCGCTCCGCCGAAGTCGGGGGGCACGGGCGAGAAGGGCATCGCCATCAACACTTTCATTTCAAAAGCTCGGTCGCGGCCAGGGTCAGCTCGAAGACGGTGATGCTGTAGGGCGGCAGCCAGACTTTTCCGATGTTCGCGTTCTTCACCGGCTCGAGTCCGCGCTGACCAAAGGTCGTCTGGTAGACGCGCTGAACGCCAATGGGGCCGCAGCCGTCGAGCTTGATGTCACCGGCGGCGCCGTTGACGGGGTCTGTGTTCAGCGCCACCACGACCAGCTTGCTGCTGGTGCTGTCGCGCGAGGCGAAGAGTGACACCGGGCCGCTGGTCTTCGTGGGCACCGCGTAGTCGAGAAACGCGCTGCCCTTGCCGTCGTAGTTGCGGAAGGCCTTGAAGCCCTGCGCGGCGGCGCTGCCCTTCGGCGGCCAGTACCAGACGAACGCGTACTGGATGCCTTCCTGCCCGAAGCGGCCCAGCGCTTCCGCCTGCGCGAGCCCGCCCGACGGGTGAAGGTCGGCGCCGAAGTTGTACTCGCCGATGCTCAAGCCGCGGCCCGGGTAGTACTGGTCGACCCATTCGCGCATGCGCGGCAGCAGGCGAACGGTGTCGTTGATCCACGACTCGTCTTTGTACGTCGGGTCCCACAGCGCACGGGCCGAACGGATTCGAATCGCGCTGGTCGCCGCGTCCGTCTTGCCCGACGAGCCGAGGCCCATGTCTTTGTTCTGCGGGTAGAAGTGCAGGTCGAACACGTCGATGAGCCGTTCGCCCGTCTTCTTCTCGTGCTCGGCCGCCTTCTTCAGCCACCACGCCATGATGGGCAGGTCTTCGTGCTTCCGGCGGTCGGGACGAAGAATCGTCTTCCCTGCCGTCGAGTCTTGCGCCGAGTTGAAGAAGTTCGTCCAGCCCCATTCCGACGGCCCGGCGATGATCGCGTCGGGGTCGGCCTTTCGAATCGCGCGCGCGTAGTTGACCGTGCGTTCCCACAGCTCGTCGTAGGAAAGCGGGGCCGGGTGCACGTCGCGGTGCGTGTGGCTCCAGAGCGCCGGCTCGTTGTCGAGGAAGTAGAGGTGCACGGCCCGCCCGCGCCCGCTCGATTTGTCTTTGGCCCGAATCGCTTCGACCCACTTCTGCATGAACTCTGGCGGAGCGGCCACCGACGTCGTCGATGGCGGTGGGGGGTCGATGGGCTTGCCATCCAGCGAGTGGCCGTTGCCCATCGCCTCGTCCTCGGGCGCGAACTTTTCCTGCCGGGGGAACATCGCCTTCGGGAAGGAGAACGACGTCGTGTCCTTGGCGACCCAGCCGATGGTCGGAATCGTGAGCGCCGTCTTCAAGTCCCACTTCTGCTGCTGCTCGAAGAAGGTCTCGTACGTGTAGTCCTTCTTTCCGGTGAGGTTCCGGTTCCAGAAGAAGTAGTCGCTGGCGGTGTTCCACGCGTTGCCGACCTGCCAGTTGTAGCGGCTGGTGTGGTTGCCGCCCCACCGGCGAATCGTCGCCCGCAGGTCGAGCGCCACGTCTTCGTCCGCACGCATGTGGTCGTATGCGATGCCGTAGATGAAGGGCGATATGGGCTTTGCCTTCGCAGCGCAGTCGATGGCGAGGTCCTTCACGTTCACCGTCGGGCCGCTGGTCACCAGCGGGGCACCTTCGACCATCGCGGTCAGGCCCACCTCGTCAATCAACGCGCCTTCGAACTTGCCCTTCCGTTTGCCCTGAAACACGACCTGCTCGAAGTCGACGCCGCGCGGGTTCAACATCGCCATCGGCAGGAAGTACTCGCGCCAGCCGTTCGCGTCGGCAATCGGCTCGAAGCCCGACAGCGCGACCTTCGGAAAGCTGCCCTGCCCTTCGATGCGAATCTCGAGGTCGGCCGCGTCGGCGCTGCGCACCTTGAACCTCAGGCCCCCGAAGCCCTGCTTCTTCCCCGGCTTGCCGAGAATCCACCCGCCGTAGTTGGTGAGGTCGA
>JAYUXE010001002.1:0-3299 GCA_043753165.1 Archangiaceae bacterium
CTACAGCACCGTGAGGCCGCCCTTCGACGGCAGGGCGTTGTAGGGCGGGGGCACGGGCTTCCCTTGCTCGTGAAGCTCCCAGCGTTGGGCAAAGTCGTCGCCGAGGTCTTCGAACTTTGGATACACCTCTTTGCGCGTGACGAAGGCCTTGCAGTTGTTGCACCGCCACTTCCCTTCGGGGGCGGCCAGCAGCCATTGCACATGATGAATGCATCCGAGCATCGAGGTGCCTTGTAGCGCGGGCTTCGGCTAGGGTGCCGCCGATTTTGCAGCTGGGCCGAAACACGAAGAAGGACGTCCCCACATGACCCGCACACTCCTGTTTGCCATGGCGCTCTGCAGCGCCGTGCCCTCTTTCGCCGCGCAGCCGGATCCGGCCTTTGCCGGCTTCAGCCAGTGGCTCGGCCGCTATGACGCCGCCGAGCCGCTGCAGAAAACCGCGCTGCTCGACGAAGGCCTCAAGCTCGCCCGCGCCCGCCACGCCGCGATGACGCGCCTCGTGCAACAGGACCCCGCGACCGCGCTCACGCTGCAGGTCGCTCGCACCGCCGTGCCCGCGCAGCTCGCCGAGCTCATCGAGATTCCCATCGACGCCCGCGGCACGTGGGAAGTCCTCGCCGCCCTCGGCCGAGATCGCAAGACGACCTACGAGCACTGGGTTCGCATCGGCGCCAACCGCTACCGCGCCCAGCCACACGGATTGCTGGCGACGCTGAAGACCGTCGAGATGCATTTCCACGGCATCGCGATCGACGGCTTCGCGGCCGTGCGTGACAGCGACGCGCCGAAGTCCTTTCGCAATGGTGGCCCGCAGGCCTCGCCGCACACCATCGGCGCGAAGAAGCTGCTCTACATCCGCGTCGACTTCTCTGACGCGCCCGGCGACCCCATCAACCTCACCCAGGCGCAGGCCGACGTCGCCGCGCTGAACACCTATTACAAGGCGTCCAGCTACAACAAGACGAGCATCGTCGGCACGGTCACCAACACGCTGCGCATGCCGCTGAGCAAGGCGACGTACGGCAACACCAACAACACTTCTCAGCTGCTGGCCGACGCGCGCGCCGCCGCGGCCGCGATGTACCCGGGCCCGTGGGACCTCGATGTCGTCTTCTTCCAGAGCATCGGCGCCTGGAGCTGGTCGGGCCTCGGCTACGTCGGCCAGAAGGGCACCTGGCTCAACGGCTCGGCGGGCCTGGGCACCGTCGCGCACGAGGTCGGCCACAACTACGGCCTCTACCACGCGAACTTCTGGCAGGCCGGCGGTGAGACCATCATCGGGGCCGGCAGCAGCCTCGAGTACGGCAACGTCTTCGAAATCATGGGCAGCGGCGATGGCCAGCCGAACGCCTGGTACAAGTACGACCTCGACTGGTTCGGCCCGACGGAAGTCGAGATTGTCACCACCTCGAATTCCTTCCGCGTCTACGACCTCGAGCTGCCCATTCTCGGTGGCTCGCACGCGTTGAAGGTCCCCATCAGCGGCGCGCGCGACTACTGGGTCCACTTCCGCCCCGCGGCCGGCGGCATCAACGCGCACGGCACCGAAATCAACTGGGGCTACCCCAACACCGACTCGTCCGACCTGCTCGACATGACGCCGTGGACGCAGTCGGCCGACGACGCGCCGCTGGCCATCGGCCGCACGTTCAGCGACTCGACCGCGGGCATTCACATCACGCCCACCGGGCTTCCCGTATCGCAGCCCGCGAGCATCGACGTCACCGTGAACCGCGGCCTGTTTCCCGGCAATCGCGCTCCGGCGATCACGGTGGCGGCCAGCGCGACGCAGGTCACCTCGGGCACCGCCGTCACCTTTACCGCCACCGCGACCGACGCGGACGGTGACCCGATGGCCTACTACTGGGACTTCGGCGACAGCTCTGTCTCGACCAACTCGCCGATGCAGACGCGCACGTTCACCGGCACGAAGGAAGTGCTGGCGCGCGTGACCGCGACCGACATGAAGGGCGGCACCGGTACCGCGTTCGTCATCGTGCGCGTGGGCAACCCGTCGACCTTCCGCATCAGCGGCTCGGTGAAAGAGCTCGGCGTCGGCGTCGAAGGCGTGCGCGTGTTCTCGGGCAGCAGGTCGGCGCTCACCGACACGCAGGGCAACTACACGCTGGTCGGCATCAGCGCCGGCAACAGCACCGTCAGCGCGACCAAGCCCGGCTGGACCCTGAACAGCTCGTTCGCGAACCCGGTCTCCGTCACGACCATGAACGTGACGGGCATCGACTTCATCGGCCTGCGCGCGACGTACACCATCACCGGCAACGTCACGTCGGTCGGCCAGCCCGCGGTCGGAGTCACCGTCAGCGCCGGCCAGTACTCGACGCTCACCAACGCCAGCGGCAACTACACGCTCACCGGCGTGCCCAACGGCGGCTACCAGCTGACCGCGAAGGGCCCGACGGGCGAAATCTACAATGCGACCGGTTTCACCAACCCGATTCAAATCAACGGCGCGAACCAGACGGGCAGGAACTTCGTCGAGAACGTGTTCCCGGTGTCGGGCGAAATCACCGGCCTGCCTGGCCCGCACACCGTCACCGATGGCGTGCGCACCGTCACGTCGACGCTGTCGGGCACGAGCTGGATCTACGCGTTCCCCAAAGTTCCGCCGGGCTCGTGGAACCTCATCGCGACCGCGACGGGCCAGCTGATCACCCCGAGCTTCGTGAACCCCGTCGTCGTCGCGGCGGCCGTCACCGGAAAGAACTTCGTCGCCACGGCAGGCATCGGCCACCGCATCCGCGGCTACATCGACGAAGCGGGCTCACCGCTCGTGGGCTGCGTGGTCACCAACGGCGCGCTCACCGCGACGACGGACACGCTCGGCTTCTTCGACTTCCCGAACGTCGCTGACGGCACCGTCACCATCACGCCGGCGAAAGCGGGCTACGTCTTCACGCCGAACTCGCGCACCCCCACCGTCGCAGGGGCCGACGTGCTCAACGGCGTGGACTTCGCGGTCTTCGGAGCGAACGCTCCACCGTTGATCGCCTTTCCTCCGCACGCGAACCCGAGCCCCGTCACCGGCACCACGGCGAGCCTCACCGTGCTCGGCGATGACCTGATCGAAGGCGAGCAGGCGCTGAAGTATTTGTGGAAGTCGACGTTCTTCCCGGCGGGCGCGCCGCCGGCCTTCTCGACCAACAACACCAACGGCAGCAAGCAGGTCACGGCCACGTTCACGAAGCCGGGGGCCTATACGTTCACCGTCGACGTCATCGATGGCGGAGGACTGAAGGTGACGGGCCAGGTCACGGTGCAGGTGCTGCAGACGCCGACGG
>JAYUXE010001003.1:0-7687 GCA_043753165.1 Archangiaceae bacterium
TTCATCGAACGCGAGCGGATGTACGCGTTCGGCCAGGGCGCCTACGCCGTGAAGGGTTGCTACATCTGGCCCTCCCCGGAGAAGGGCAGCGCGTACACCACCTTCGTCGTCGGCGATCGCGTGGTGCCCACCGACGCGAAGACGAACGGGCACTTCTACCGGTGCACGTCAATCACCACCGGAATCGTCGCAGCTGCTGAGCCGACGTGGCCGACAGGCAGCGGGTTGACGGTTGTCGACGGCGGAGTCACCTAGACGGAGAGCGGCGCGCTCAGCACCGCCGTCGCCACGCCCGTCGAAGAGGTGATGCAGCAGATTCTGGACGACAACCTGGGCGCCGGCGCCGTCACCCTGTGGTGCCCCATCTCGCCGAGCTGGCAGGTGAAGTGGTTCAACGTCGCGCGGCAGCCGAGCTTCGACGAGCTCGACCTTCTGGCAGACCAGAGCGGCTGGTGCATCCGGTACGTCGACGACGACGACCAGCCTGCGCACCTTTGGCGCCGACGAGTACGAGGACCCGAAGAAGCTGTCTCTCGACTGGAAGGAACCGCGCAACGTGGTGCGGGTCGCCTTCTGCGACTCTCAGGACCTGGACCCGTCCGGCCACCCGAAGCGGAAGGCTGTGCTCGCCACCGACGCGACGAGCATCACGAAGTACGGGCGGCTCTTCTGCGAAATCGCCGAGTCGAGTGCGAGCAACATCGACACAACCGTCGAGGCGCAGGCGCTGGCAGACCGCGTGCTGTCAGACCTTGCGGAGCCCGAGGCCGACGTCGCCGTCCAGCTCGTGATGTTCTTCCCCTTCGTCGAGATCTGCGACCTCTACACGCTCGCCGCGAACGACGCGCACTTCGACACCGACCAAAAGCTGGCGGTGATCAGCTTCGGCCACCGGTTCAGCAGCGGTGAAGTGACGACCGACATGCGCCTGCGCGGGAAGCCGGCGTCGAAGTCGAGGAAGGGCTGGTTCGAGCGGCTGACCGACGCGGGCGGCGCCGAGCAGCACGCCCTCACCGAGCTGTCGAGCGGCGCGCCCTTCAACATCACCCTCGACGGGAGCTCGCTGACGGCGATCGGCGGGATGAAGGGAATCATCCAGCGCGAGGCGCACAAGAAACAGCGGCGCGTCGACTACGAGATTCACATTTCCGAGACATCGGGATTCACGCCGGGCGTCGGCACTCTGGTCGCGTTCTCGAACGGCCGCGAATTCGAGACGGGCGCGCTCGAGCCCGGGGTCGTCTACTACCTGCAGGTCGTGCCCATCCTCTGGAACGATGAGCAGCCGGTGCGCGGGAGCCCATCGGAAGAGCTGAGCTTCACCGCGGGCTACGCGGAGCCCGGGCACTTCAACCCCGAGACGGTACGCCAGGCGCTACCCCCGAACGGCGGCTTCGAGGGCCTGGGCCGCGACATCTCGACCCGCCCGCCCAGCCACTGGTCGATGGTGACGGGCAACTGGAAGCGGGAAGTCGACCTCGCTGGTGGCACCGATGCGCACTCAGGCGCGCGCGGGCTGACGTTCACAAACGACACGACCTCCGCTCCGAAAATTCAGAGCGCGTTCTTCCCGGCGACGTCGGGGCTGCTCCACGCGCTCAGCCTCTGGGTGAAGCGCTTCGGCACCAGCGAGACGGGCGACGAGCTCGAGCTCGAGCTCGGGATCGACTGGTACAACGGATCGAAGGTGTTGCTGTCGACGGCCACCCTCACCCAGGACCTGAACCACTTCCCGGGCGACTGGACGAAGATGGCGGGCAGCTTCGTCGCGCCGGCCGACACACGCTTCGCCCGCGTCTTCATCGCGAAGGCTTCGGCCACCAACTTCACGTGCCACGTCGACGACGTCGAACTGCTGGTCGACGAGCCCTGGCGCGAGGTCGAAGGGGACGGCGAGCCGCCGTTCGAGAACTCCTGGGAGAACGCGGGCGGCAGCACCGACACCGCCGGCATCGTGCGTGAGGGCAACTGGCGCACGCTCAAGGGGCAGGTGCAGTCGGGCGGCGCGGCCGTCGTCTTCACGCTCGCCTTGGCCGACCGGCCGGCCTTCGACAAGTCCTACGCGGTGCCGACTGACACCGGGCTCGGCGTGCTCGAGGTGGCCGCGGCAGGGTCCGTATCACTTCTCGAGGGCGGCACGTCGCGTGTCTCGCTCGAGGGCGTGCGGTGGCGTGTTAGTTAGCTAACGCTTCACAACAATTGCGACCGCAGGAGTTTCGAAGAGCGCAAGCGGGCGGAGGTGAGAGTGCAGGTCGACGCACGCTGCGTCAGCGGCATTGACACATGCTTCGCTCAGCGCGTTGGTCCCGAGCGCGGAAAACTTGTGGTCGCGCGACGCAGCGAAGCCGTCCTCTGCGATGTCGTGAAGCCGATTTGCGGATGCGAAGAAAGACTGATTCTCGATCAGCAGCTCGGCTTTCGCGACCTCGTCCCCGAGCGTGTTCAGCTGCTGACGGAGTAATTCTCGAAGCTCCGCCAGTTGATCCTTCCAGTCGGCTTCGCCGAAGAGCGGCTCACCGAGAGTGCGAATGGTTCGCTGAACTGCCACTACGGAGGCCCAGACGCGCGCCGCGGCTTCGCTGCGCTTCTCGCGCTGCTTCGATTCCTGAAACTCCTTGAGCCGTTGGGGGATCCCCTTCCGCCAGAGCCAGAGTCCGAACCCCAACGGCGCGATCCTCAGTCCGTAGTCCAACACGATCGGGATCCACTTCTTCGCCATCTCAAGCCAGTCGACCATCTGGCAGATCTACGTGCCTAATAGGACACCGTCAAACCACGGGCGCTGTCCACGGTCAGGGCGAGGCTTTGCGCATGACGACGCTCACCGTGGTGCCCGCAACTCGAGACGGATTGGACCTCACGGTAACGGCGCAGGCCGCATCGTTGGCCGGCGACGAGTTCGCCAACGACGGGCAGGTGGTGGTGGTCTTCACGAACACCAGCGGTGCCCCGAAGACGGTCACCTTCGTCACTCAGGCCGAGCTCGACAGCAATCCGGTGAACGACAAGCAGGTGGTGGTGCCGGCTGCGTCAACGATGGCGATCGGCGGCTGGCCGGCCGGCATCTACAACGACGACGACGGCATGGTGCGGATGACCTACTCCGACGTCACCGACCTGTAGGTGAAGGCGATGAAGGTGATCGCGGCCACGCTGCCGTAGAGCTGTCCACGGTCGGGCTGAACGTCGAGGCATGAAACGAGCCCTCCGCCTCGCCCCCGTCGCCGTTGTCCTGATTGCCCTCGCCGCGCTGGCGGCTCCAAAGCCGGTGAAAACCGTGACCATCTCGGGCTCCGGCGTTGTGCCGGTCGTGTACTCGAGTTCGGCCGGCGCCTCGTTCATCGTGCAGTGCCCCGACCAAGCGGTCTTCTACCGCGGGCTGAATGCGGCCGAGGTGGCCGACGGCGGTTTCGGTCTCGTCACCCTCGGCGCCGGCATGACCGACGGCGGCACCTTCGGCGTGAAGGCCGACTTCCGCGTCCAGAGCGACCCCATCGGCATCGTCCTCACCGGCGACCAAGTGGGTCTCGGCTTCCTGGGGCACGACGCCGGCGGCACCTACCCCTGCTTCCTGTCGACCCCGTAACCCGATGCGCCGCTACTTCGTCGCAGGGCTTCTGATTCTCGTCACTGGGTTGGGCACCTACTTCGCGATCGGCGGAGGGCCCGGCACCGGGCCGTCGACTGGGCGCATTCAGCGTCCGCCACGGTACGGCGGGCGTGCGTGGCCGCTGCAGCCGCAGGCGCCCGCGAGCCAGGGCCCGCTCTACACGACCGTCGCAAAGCAGTACGACTACGAGACCCCGACGACACAGGCTCGGTTGATCTCTTGGTTCCGAGCGAAACCCTCGGCGACTGGCATGTGCGGCGTCGGTCTCGCCACCGGCCACGCGTCAAACTGGGAATGCATTAACGGCGCGGGCACAGCTCTTTGCTCCGGTACCACCACTAATCCTGGGCTGGCGACGGTTCACGAGTCGCCGATTCCAGGAGTGAAGGCGCTGAAGATCACCGCAGCGAACCAGGCCCCCGACATCTCTGCCCGGCGATCGACGCCATCTTCAGCGGCGACGTGGCCAGCACGACCATCATCTGGGGCCACGGCGACGTCACCGGCCGCGTCTCGGGGTTGAACGTGTATCTGTGGGGCTACGCTGGCGGAGCCAATTGCTACAACCAGATTTACAACGCGGTCGGGGGCAACGCCGAGGGTGCGCCGGCCGGCTTCTCCGCCTCGACGATGTATCCGGTGACGGCTCCGTCCGAATCGGCAGTCGGCGGTTGGGCCACCATCGTCTCGAGCACCAGCGGCGTGGTGGGCGGCACGAACGGCGAGAGTGAAATCGACATCGGCCCGGTGAACGCCGCGGGCGTGAAGACCGCCGGCTACACCTGCCCCGCCGGCTCGCCCGGGCCGACCCATTGGTTCTTCGGCGGCAGCGGCACCACGTACACGCTGAACGGCTCGATCGGCATCGTGATGTTCTTCAACGCGAAGCTGAGTGCATCGGTTCGACGTGAAGCCCGCGACCTCTTCGACGGTTTCGGCGGAACCCGCTCGGGCCCCACCGCCTACGTCAGCACCCTCACGGTGCAGGGCGAGACCAGCGACAACGCCACGGCGACCGGCAATGTCGACCGCCGGTGGACGCTCAACCAGATTCGCGACGGCATCTACGGCGGACTTCGCGGCGTCGATTCTCGAAGGCACCTAGGCTGCCCGTCGAACAACACGGCGCTGGACACGTGCACCGCCGAGGGAAGTCCGACCATCAGCACCAACATCGCGAGCGGCCCGTTCGCGCTGGCTGTCGGCGGCGCTGAGGAGGACCGGATCGTCGACGACGACGCGGCGGCCTTCGAGGGCGTCATCTCCGAAGAGGTCAGCTCGATTCACGACGGCGGCACCCAGTTCCTCACCGGCGCTGCGTACATCCGCCAGGGTGACACCGGCACCACGCGCACGAAGGCGCGCATGATTCTGGCGACCACCGGCGGCACGATGGTGCAGGCCGACGGCGGAACTCAGGGCATCTGCGACTTCACCCTCACCACCGGTTCGAAGCGCTACGAGTGCGTCGTGCAGGTGACCGGCGAGAGTGCCGCCAAGTTCAGGCTGCGCGTCGGACATACCGCCGCCGAGACGGGTTCGATGATCGTCAGCCAGTTCGAGACGGTGCAGGGCCAGAACGTCGAGCCGCCCAGCGTCACGACCGTGCAGCGCGGCGGCCTCAGCTACACCCTCAACCCAATCGCCGACTCGTGGCCGGCCGCGTCACTGGGCGGGGGTATCGAGGTCGTCTCGACGCCGCTTTGGAACAGCAACGAATTCGCCGGCGGCTTCAACCCTGGCGAGGGCACCTTCTACGAGTTCGATGCCTACCTCTCGACTGGCACGCCCAGCGCCGACCACACCATCGTGCTGGTCCACAACTACGATGGCCCGGGGAAGCTGCTGGTCGGCTTCCGCACCGGCAACACGGGCGGCGGGCACGACCTCTCCATCTCGAACATCAACCGGGTGAAGGGCGTTACCGATGCAACGCGGGTCGAGTGGCGGCCGCTCGGCGGGGGCAAGTGCTCGCTGCACGCGTACTACAACAGCTGCGGCGCGACGTCGGCGAGCTCATGCCACGCCACGACGCTGATCGCCCAGGACACTTCCGGGTCTTACGACTGCCCGGGAAACCCCGACGTGGTTCGTCTCTGCAACCGTCTGAATGGCGTGGCCGAGACCTCGTGCGCCATGCAGGTAATCACCGTCTTCCGACCGCCCAGCTGACGGCTCACTCCTTCCTGCCAATCACGAGCACGGCAGCGTTCGCGGGAACGTGCGGATCTTCTCGCACGACGAAGCTCATTCCAGCGGTGCGAAGAATCTCAGCAAGAGCGCGAAGTACTTCGGGAGCATCCTCTTCAGGGATGTAGCCCCGCCCGGCGTCCGCATCGATGACGACCGAATGCTTCGTTCTGCTCACGAGAATCAAGATGCCAACTGGTGTGCCCTTGAACTCCGCACGGTCGATCTCGGCCCACCAACGGGCTTCGTTCAGCAGCCCCTTCCACGCCTCAGCAAACGCCTTCGCTTCTGCGTCACCGATTGAGACCCGAATTTGAACCGCGTTGGCCGGGTGGCGCTTCAGGATGTCCGCAATGGCTGCCCGCTCGACGCCAGAGAAGCTGCGCGGTTCAGTCCGCCGATTGAGTTCCTTCAGGTGTCCGCGGTTCTCCTCGCGCACCGTCTCCGTCTCCTGCTCGCGAAGGTGGGAAACGCGCTCTTGATAGAAAAGCGCGACGACCTCGGCCGCTACCAGAAGCGCGAGCACCACGATGGTCGACACTTCGAACCATCCAGCCCAGACCTCGGCTTGCTCGCGGCTGCTCCAGCCAGGGCGAATCCACATCAGCAGGCCGACGGCGCCGGCCATGATCAAGAACGCGACGACGAACTTCTGTCCCAGCCCGAGCTCCATTTCGCACCCCCTGCAGCAGGATAGCCCGGCGCCGCCTGTCCACGGCCTCCCCCAGTCTTCTGGGTGTGACGGCAGCAACTTCCATCGATGGCCTGGCCGACCAAGTCAAGACGCTCTCCGGCGAGCTCGACGCGTACCGAAAGCGGCTCGCGAAGATCGAGGACCTCTTCAACGAAGAGGTGAAGGCCGAACTCGACGGGCACGAGTCGCGGCTCGACATGCACGCCCACCAGATCCAGGAACTTTCGGAGGGGCAGGCCCAGATGCGCATCGACATCGGCCTGATGAAGGCCAAGGTCGAACGCGCTTCAGACGCGGCTTCCGTGGCGGCGCTGTCTACCGAGCGGATGGAGCAGCTCCTGAAGAAAGACATCGAGGTTCGCCACGGCCACGCGACAGCCCTTCAGGGCACGCTCGATCGCATCGTCGAATTCATTCAGCCGCGGGTCACCCTCCCGAAGCTCGAAATGTCGACGGTCGCCACATGAGCAACGGCGACGACGAGATCTCCAACGACGAGCGCCAGAGCGAGTCCCCGCTGAAGCCGCGCCGCGTGCCGCACCCGCAGGACACGCGCACGCCCGCAGAGCGCGCCGCCGCGCAGGCCAAGGTCCCGCCCATCGAGATCGCGGCCGCGCCTCACCTGGCCGACGACCCATCGGGCGAACCTGTCACCGCCAGCATGTTCATCCCCGCCACCCTTCGCGACGTGAAGACCCTCAACAAGGTCATCCGGAACCTCGAGGTGAAGACGGTCGTTGGCATCGTCGTCGTCTCGCTGGGCACCATCTTCGGCGCCTGGCGCGTGGTGCTGTCGGATGGGCTTGATCCGGTTCGGTGGACACCTTTCGAAGCAAGTAAAGGTGGTCCATGGAGACGGAAAAGATGAATCGGCAGCGGCGCAGTTTCACCGAGGAGTTCAAGGCTGGCGCCGTCCGGCTGGTGCTGGATGAAGGAAAGAGCATCAGCCAAGTGGCGAAGGACCTCGACCTGACGGCCTCGGCGCTCGGCAAGTGGGTCGAGCAGACGAGAGCTGATGGCGGAAAGAGCAAGCGAGGCTCGCTCACGACCGACGAGAAGGAAGAGCTCGCCCGGTTGCGAAAAGAGAATCGCGTTCTGCGGGTCGAGAGGGACATCCTAAAAAAAGCGGCGGCGTTTTTCGCCAAGGAGAACGCGTGAAGTTCGCGTTCATCGAGACGGAAAACGCCGCAGCA
>JAYUXE010001004.1:0-3289 GCA_043753165.1 Archangiaceae bacterium
CTGTGACGTCGACGTTGGCGCAAGCGCGGCCGGAATGTCTTGATTCGCGGGCTTCGTCTTCGCGGCATCGGCGGTGAACTCGACCGCCAGCTCTTTGCAGATGAGGTCGACCAGGCGGCCGTCGAGCCGTTCGTTCGACTGGCTCTGGTGGGCGACCCGCGCTTCCTTCAACTGCGCGGCGCCGTGATGGGCCGAAGTCCGCGCCGACGTCAGAGTGGCAGCGGTTTTCTGATGGGTGCTGATGACCTGCTGGGTCGCTTTCGCCTCAGCCGCTGCCTGCGGAATTTTCGCGGCGACGCCGGGCAGGGTGGGCTTCAGGTGAGACGGGGGCTGCGCTGCAACGCCCGGCTTCTTCTGAAGTCCGGGGGTCAGCTGCTTCAACGTCTCGCCGAAGGAAGTCTTCGGGGTTGCGGTGCTTCGTCCCGGGAAAAAAGCGCAGAGGGTCTTCATACCGGGCGCGAATCAGCAGGCTGCGTGCCAGCTGCAAACCCGCGTCACTGCTGGCTCGGGTGTGGGCGGCGCGACTCGCTGACAGGCGGCGACCACGTCTACATGTCGTCAGTGGCGAAAGCCGCCGGGCTGCGAAGGAGCGACGCCGGTCAGCTCGTTGATCGCCGCAGGGCACCGCGCGACAGCGTTGGGGTCCCCCAGAATCACGCCCTGGCTGAAGTTGCGATCTTCGAACAGCAGCGCGTCACGAATCTCGACCTCGTCCACCGTCTGCGTCATTTCCCAGAAGCGGCCCTTCACCATCATCCGCTTGCCGCGCGGAATCTTCTCGATGTCGATGTACTGGCGGGGCTTCAGCCGCGCGTAGATGCGAATCGGCTTCGGCTTGTTGGCCGCTTTGGCGAGCAGGTTGATTTCGCGATCATTGGGATCCGGGGGCACCCACTCGAGCACCGCGATCATCTGTTCCATCGTGTCGGGATCCATCGTCGGCCCCTTCTGGCCCTTCTTCCGCTTCTTGATTTTGTTCAGGCCGGCGTCGATGAAGGTGGCTCCCGCCCAGGTCACCTGACGGTCGATGTACGTGTCGCGGAAGGTGGCCGCCACGTCCGACGTGACCGCGCTGTTCGCGTTCACCACCTCTTCGATGTACCGGGCTTTGAGCAGCGGCAGCGAGAACATGAAGCTGTCGATCTGCAGAATGCCCTCGTTCAACATCTTCAGCTTTCCGAGGTCGATGATCTGCACCAGCTCGTTCATGCGGATCGCGAGGTCGAGCCACGCGTCAGGCAGCCGCTTCTCGATCAGCACCCGGCGCACCATCGCGAAGAAGTACGAGGCGGCGTTGAAGCTGCCGACCGACAGGTGAAACTGCAGCGACTGCAGCAGCTCGGGGGGGACGAGGAAATTTTCGTCGCGGCGGTGGAAGTAGGGCGCCGCCTCGGCCAGCACCACGAACAGCCCGCCAATCAGCTGCGCGCAGTTCGGATCATCGGTGCCGGCGTAGAGCATCTTGCCGAGCTTCGACTTCATGAACTTCCGGTCGAGGTCCTGGTCTTTGAAGAGCAGCGGTTCCTTGCCCTCTCGGAACAGCGAAGGGCCCTGGGCGAACGAGGGCAGGGCGAAGGCGAGACAAAGGGTCAGGGCGAGTCGACGCATCGGCACAGGTTCTAGCACTACGACTCACGACGGGCGGGTGACGGGCGGATTCACGAGCTTCAGCAACAACGCGGGCAGCAGCGCTGCGATCGCGGCGACGCCGAACAACCGGTGTCCTCCCAACGCGTCGTACCAGGCGCCGGTGCCGAGGTAGCCCGCGAGGCCACCGATTCCGAACGTCGCCGCCACGTACAGCGACTGCCCCGTCGCCCGCAGTGAGCCCGGCGCCGCCTGCGCCATGTACGCCACCGACGCGAGGTAGAAGGCGCCGAACGTGAGGCCGTGAATCGCCGACAACGCGAGCAGCGCCGAAGGGCTCGTCGCGATCGCCATCCCCGCCCAACGCGCGGCGCTGGCCAGGAAGGCGGCAATCAACAACGTGCGCGGCGCGACGCGATGTCCCCACCGCGGCCAGGTGAACATCACCGCCACTTCCGCTGCGACGCCGACGCTCGCCGATGCGCTCACCACCCAGGGCGGCAGGCCCAACGCCGTCACGTGCATCGACAGGGTTCCGTTGTAGGGCGCGCACGCGACCCAGTGCAGCGCGCTGGCCGTCAGGAACACTGCGACGTCTTTCCTTCGCAACAGCGAGTGCGCTTCGGCGAACGTCGGGCGCGGGCCTTCGCCGTGAACTGCCGCGGCGCTCGCCAGCGTCGTCCACGTCCACACGCACGCGGCCGACATGCAGAGCACCGCGGCGGTGATCGCGCGGTGGTCGATCACGTCCACCGAGAAGCCGTAGCCCATCGACGCGAGCACGAAGCCCAGCGAGCCCCAGAGGCGCAGCGACGCGTACGCGCCTCCATGTTTCTCGACGTGCCGCAACGCGAGCGTGTCGATCATCGTCGTCATCGACGTGCCGAACGCGGCGTGAAGGCACAGCGAGAAGAGCACGGGCCAGAACGCCGTCGTGCTCCAGAGCGCGAGGAAGCCCAGGCTCGCTCCGGTGGTGAGCAGGCCCAGCACGCGGCCCGGCCTGCCGATGCGGTCGGCCAGCTGGCCCCAGAACGGCGGCATCACCATCGCGAACAGCGGACCCACTGCCAACAGCGCGCCGACCTGCGGGCCCGTGAACCCCAGCGACCGGTAGTACTGCGGGAAAAAGGGCAGCGAGATGCCCACCGACATGAACATCAGCAGGTAGACGACAGCGAGTCGGACGTGGGCAGACGGCATGGAAAGGCTGACGAAAACATCTAGCACCCGGTCGGTCGGCATCGTTTGACTGAGGAAGACTTTCAGTTAGGGTCCTCGGCGTTCATGGCGGCCGAAACGACAGCGCAGATCGTCATCACCCCGGTCAAAAACGAGGGTGAGCTCATGCAGGCGCTGGCCCTGCGCGAGATCGTCTTCATCGAAGAGCAGAGCGTGCCCGAGAGCATGGAACGCGACGAAGACGACGCGACCGCGCTGCACGTGCTCGCCATGGCCGAAGGCCACGCGGTGGGCACGGGCCGGCTCGTGGTTCTTCAGGCTCCTCCAGAAGGTGAGCAGGGCAAGTGGGGCCGCATCGGCCGCATGGCGGTCTTGCAGGCGCACCGGCGTTCAGGCGTGGGCAGCAAGCTGCTCGCGACGCTCGAGACCGAAGCCCGCAAGCGCGCGCTCGACGGCATCATGTTGCACGCCCAGCTGTCGGCGATGGATTTCTACAAGCGCCATGGCTACGTGCCGAACGGCG
>JAYUXE010001005.1:0-7667 GCA_043753165.1 Archangiaceae bacterium
GCCAGCGCGCGGGCGAGGCCTTCGTCGTCCTTGTCCTTGATGCGCACCGGCACGTTCTCGAGCGCGGTGGCGACGTACGCGATGCCAGCGCCCATCAAGCCGCCGCCGAGGATGCCGAGCTTCTTCACTTCGCGCGGCTTCACCTTCGGGTCGCGCGTGCCGTTGTTCTTCTTCATCGCCGTCGTCGCGAGGAAGATCTCGACCAGCCGCTTGCTGACGTCACTGGCGACCAGCGCGCCGAAGCCCGCCGCTTCCGCCTCGAGGCCCGCCTTCATGCCGTCTTCGAGCCCCACCCGCACGACGTCCAGCGCCTTCTCGGGGGCCGGGTAGTTGCCGCGCGTCTTCTTCCTCAGCTGCTTGCGGGCCTGGTCGAAGAGCAGCTTGCGGCCCAGCGGGTTGTCTTCGAGGGCGAACTCGGCCCACGCCTCGCTGTTCGAGAGGCCGCGAAGAATTTCGGCGAGCCCCTTGCCCTTCCCCACCGAACGAAAGCCGAGGCCGCGGGCGCGGTCGGGCTTCAGCGTGCCGGCGGCGAGCTCGAGGGCGCGCCTCTTCGCGATCTCGAGAAGAATGGGGGCCGGCACGAGCTCGTCGGCGAGGCCGAGCTTCACGGCTTTCTTTCCCTTGAGGTTCCGGCCCGTGAGGATGAGGTCGAGCGCCGCCTGAACTCCGATGAGCTTCGGCGCGCGCTGGGTGCCTCCGGCCCCGGGCAAGAGGCCCAGCTGCACCTCGGGGAAACCGAGAATCGTCTTCGGGCTGTCGCTGACGAGGCGGTAGTCGCACGCCAGCACCCACTCGAGGCCGCCCCCCAGCGCGGCGCCGTGAATCGCGGCCACCACGGGCTTCTCGAACGCATCCAATCGATCGAACCCGGCCTGGCCGCGCCGGCTCGCCTGCGTCGCCTCGGCTTCAGATCGCAGCGACTGCAGAAACTCGATCTTCGCTCCGGCGATGAACGCGTCTTTCTTGCCCGAGATGAAGACGACCGCCTTCACGGCGGCGTCCTGCGCGACGCGGGTCAGCAGCTGCTCGAACTGCTCGCCCACGTCGGGCGACAGCGTGTTCACCGCCTCGCCTTCGGCGTCGATGGTGATGATCGCGACCCCGTCTTGCGTGTCGAGGCTGAAGTCTTTCGTGCGGAACATGGTTTTCAGGCCCTCTCGAGGACGATGGCGGCGCCCAGCCCGCCGGCCGCGCAGATGGTGCACAGCGCAGTGGATTTGTTGCGGCGCTTCAGCTCGTTCAGTGTCTGCGTGATGATGCGCGCGCCCGTGGCGGCGAACGGGTGGCCGAGCGCGATGGATCCACCGTTGACGTTCAGCTTGTCGCGGTCGACTTCGCCCAGCGCGGACGCCCGGCCCAGCTTCGCTGCGAACTTCTGCGAGGCGAACGCCTGAATGTTCGAGGCCACCTGCGCGGCGAACGCTTCGTGCATGTCGATGAGGTCGAAGTCGGCGAGCTTCATGCCCGCGCGATCCAACGCGATCGGAGCGGCGTACGCGGGGCCCTGCAGCAGCTGGTCGGCCGGATCCGTCGCGGCGAACGCGTACGAGCGCACGTAGCCGAGCACTTCCATCTTGAGGCTTCGGGCGCGTTCTTCGCTCATCACCAGCAAAGCGGCGGCGCCGTCGGTGAGGGGCGAGCTGTTGCCCGCGGTGACCGAGCCGAACTTGCGATCGAACACGGGGCGCAGCTGGCCCAGCGCTTCGACCGAGGTGTCATCGCGAACGATGTTGTCCTTCACGGCCACCTGCTTGAAACCGGGGGGCACCGGCACGTGCATGACCTCGGCGTCGAAGCGGCCGGCCTTCCATGCAGCCGAGGCATTCTTGTGCGAGAGGTACGCAAGCTCGTCCTGCAGTTGGCGCGAGATGCCGTTCTCCTTCGCCATCTTCTCGGCCGATTCACCCATCGTCATCCCGGTCGAGTACTCGGCGATCGCGGGGGGCACGGGCAGCAGATCTTTCGGCTTCAGCTTCTGAAACGGCTTCACCTTCTCGGCGAAGCTGCGCGCGCGTGAGGCCTGCACCAGGGCCTGCGCGAGGGGGCGGCTGGTGAAGATCGGCGGGTCCGACATCGACTCGGTGCCGCCGGCGATGGCGACGTCGGACGTGCCGACCGCGATGCTGTTCGACGCGTCGACGAGCGCCTGGATGCTGGTGGCGCAGGCGCGGGAAGCCGTGTGGGCCTCGATGCTGCGCGGCAGGCCGGCGGCGAGCACCACCTCGCGGGCGATCGACGTCGCGGTCAGGGTGGGAATCACCTGGCCGAAGACGCACTGGTCGATCTCGTTGGGGTCGATTTCAGCGCGCTGAATCAGCTCTTGAACGACGAGGCGCCCGAGGTCGAGCGCCGTCAGCTCACCGAAGATGCTGCCTGCTTTCACGAAGGGCGTTCGAAGGCCCCTCACGATTGCCACCCTGCGACCGATTCGGGCCATGTTCCGCGCTCCTTTCAATAGAGACGCGGTGCGTCATAACGGCCGTTGAGCCTGAACTCAATAGACGTCGATGGGCTCGACCAGCTCGTACGTGGCGCCGGCTTCGCGGGCGAGGCGGGCGTCGTCATCGAAAGACACGGGGGCTTTTAAGGGTTTGAGGCCGGGGGTGAGGATCATCGCCCGGTACTGGCCGGGGGCTTCGAGGGGCACGTTGGCGGTCTTCTGCCCCCGCGATTGCAACACCAGCGTCGTCTGATCGCGCCAGACGCGGAGCTCGCGGCGTTCATCGAGGGTGACGCGCCACACGCCGCCAACGGCGGCGGAGCCAGACCGTGCCCCGGGGGCTGTGAGCAGCTCGAACGCGGTCGGTGCCATCGCCTGATCGCGGCGGGGAAGAAGGACGAGCGCGATGGCGGCGGCGGCGATGGAAGCGGCGACGATCGCGAGGGTGCGAAGCGAGAAGCGTCGGCCGGACACCTGGGCCAGGCGGGCCTCGAGGCGTTTTTCCAGGCCGGCGGGGGGCGCGTACTGGCCGGTGACGGCGAGCAGCTTCTCGAGGCGGGCGAACCGGCTCTGGCTCGCCTGGCACTCGGCGCAGCCGTGCACGTGCAGCGTGAGCTCGGGCGCCACGGGGAACCCGGTGAAGGCCTCGGTCTCGAACCGGTTGCACGGGCTCACCAGTCGACCCCTTTCCCGTCGAGGCAGTGCTTCAACAGGGGCAGTGCGCGCATCACGCGGACGCGAAGGGCGCCGATGCTGACGCCGGTGAGCCGTTCGATCTCTTCGTACGAAAGGTCGTCGTTGTACTTGAGGACGATGGCGGCCCGGGTGTGGTCGGGCAGATCGTCGAGGCACCCTTCGAGCGCGCGGGCCGCCTGGCTGGTGGCGAGCGCGTCGTCCAACGGCGCAGCGGGCGCAGGCTCACTTTCCAGCATCGTGGTCTCCGCGGGGGTCGCGCTGGGGCTGCGGCGAATGAACTTCAGGCGGTCGAGGCACTCGTGGCGCGCAATCTCCCTCAGCCAGCTGTGCGGTGAGCTCTTTGACCGAAAAGTAGGGAAGGCCTCGTAAGCCTGTAGAAACACCCGCTGCGTCACGTCCTCGGCTTCCGCGTCGTTTCGCAAAAACCTGCGGCAGTACCGGTAGATGTCGAGTTTCCATTGCTTGACCCATAGGGCGACGGTCGGAGCAGCGGCGTTACTCGAAATCGGCGGCGACATGCGGGAACGGGTCGATTGTGGCCCGAGATTCGACGTGCCCGCACTTTTGTTTGTAACGGAAGACCCGCCTGGGTCGCCTTTACCCCGTCGGCATTCAGGATCCCGCGGGCAGAGGCACGGCGACGATCGACGGATTCGTCGTGGGGGGCGTCGACCTCTGCTCACGGGAAGTTTTGCCAGGGGGCGATGCATGGTGAGGTCGATTGATTCGAGCGCGAGCGCCGTCCCGCTGGCGCCGATGCTGTTGACGATGAGCATCAGTGCCCACCGCGACGTGATCGAGGGCATCGCCGAGTTGCAAGAAGGGATCAGGCGCGTCCCCCACCGGAAGCTGCTGATGAGCCTGTGTCTGAAGGCGGCAGCCGAACAGCTGCTGCGCACCTACGTGAGCCTGGTGTGGGAAGCGCAGCGGGTGGTGGGGTTGAATCCGGCGAAGGTGAGCCACGGCATCGAAGCGCTGCAGCGGCGAAACGTGGTGACGCGGGTGCACAAGACGCGGGGCGATTTCCTTCGGGTCGAAAGGGCCTGCGCGCTCGCGTTCACGCAGGGTGAGCAGAACCAACAGCTGGCGCGGGTGGCCGAAGTGCCGCGGCAGCGGTGGATGAATCGCGAGGTGCACCTGTTTGCGTTGCTGGTTCCGTTGGCGGCCTACATGGAAGAGCTGTCGCGAGAGCTTCAGGGCCTGACCGCCGACCCGTTGCGGGTCGAAGCGCGGCTCAAACACGCACGCCGCGAGATGGAGCCCGTGCTTCAGCGGTTCGCCGACACGACCCAGGCGCTGCAGCAGTTCATGGACGATCTGACCCAACCCCGGAGGTAGTGCTTGGCAAATGTCGAGACGCGGTTTTCCACGTTCTTTCAGGCGTTCTGGTTTTCGGCGGTGCCGAGCGTGGCGGTTCGGCAAGAGACGTTTCGAGGGTCGGCCAGCGCGTTCTCGTGGGTGGTGCGCGTTGCGTCGACGGGGTTGCCCGCCCAGGTCTTTCGCTCTGAAATGCCCGGAGGAGTCGTGACGCTGGACCTCAAGCCGTACATGCCGAAGAACCGGGCGATCGTCCTCTACCTGTTCGGCGATCACTCGCAGGCGCAGCAGTACTTCAACGAGTCGGCGTCGGGCTGGACGCCGGCCGAGGCCGCAATCATCGCGAACCCGGCGTACCTGAACTATCTGCCCGACGTGTCTTTCACGCCGCAGCAGGCGATTCGGGACGCGCGGCACTCGTGCAACCCCGGAGACCCGAACTCAGTCGCCACAATGAACGCTGCGCTGGCCACGCTCTACGGGACCTTCACCCCCTACAACGGGCGCGCCCTGCCCGACGTCACGCGGTCGGGCATCAACGGGCTGTGGATCGCCGCTCCGGGGAACCCGCCCGAATGGGTTCCGCCCGACTGAAAAAAGCCTTCACGGGCCGAGCACCACGAAGGCATCCCACGCAGAACTCGGAGCGCCTTCGTTGATGAGCCGCCGTTGGGCAAGGGCCACGCGCTCCGGAACCTGTTCGCCCAGCGGGCCGTCGGCGAACAGGGCACGGGCAAAGGCGGCCGCGGTGCGATCGTCGATCGAACGCGTGGTGGCGATCACGTGCCGGCTGCCCGCGGCGAGAAACGCAGCGGCCAGCGTCCCATCTTTTCGCGACGAGGCCGCCGAGGCGCAGCTGGCCAGATAGACGACGTCGGGGCGGCAGCGTTCGGCGAGCACCCTCGCGGCGCTCACGGTTCCATCGGCCAGCTCGAGCCAGGGCCCGTCAGCGCCGACGCCCGAGTGGGCCGCGACGTGAAGCAGCTGCGCGCGGCACCCTTCCTTCCATTTCGCGATCGTCGCTGAGGATCCCGTCACGGCCGTCGTGCCCAGCCTGGCGGCTGTCTGGCGGGCTTCGGTGCCCGCCGCGGGAAGGTTGTCGCGGGGGTCTCCGAGGACGACGGCCCCCTGCCCTTCCGGGCGGGCGTTCGCGAGTGCCGCCGCGACGCCGAGCCCGGGCGCCGACGAGAGCACGTGATCTTCGACGAGGAAGCGGCCCTTCACGCGAAGGCCGGCGAACGAAAGCGAGCCGAGCGCGGCGTCGGTGACGATCAACAGATCGGCCCCCGTCGGCTCGGAGGGCCACAGCCTCTCGGGGGTCGCGAGAATTTCCTTCAGCGGCCCCAGCGCCAGCGCGGTCGCCTTTCCGTTGACGACGTGAAACCGGTACAGCGTGCCCTGGGCAGAAAGAAAGGCGATCACTTCGCGGGGGCCGAGGCGTTCGAGCACGTCGCCGCTGGCGGGCTTCGCGAGGTCCGATTGGGCGACGCGCTTCAAGGTGTCAACGCGGCGCAGCGCCTCGCGCGCCGAGGTCTCGAGGTCGCCCGGAGTCGGCTGCGCCTCGGCCATCGTCTCGAGGAAGCTCGCGGTGAGCAGCTGTTCCATCACTTCGACCGCCGCGGCCGCCCTGCCCTCGCGCACGTGCAGGGCGAACAGCGCTTCGTACGGCTGGCGGCGTTCGGCGAGCAGGCCGGGACGAAGCGCCGACGCGCCGAGGCTGCGGCGAAGCGTTTCGATGACCCGCGTTGCCTCGACATAGGACGCCTGCGCGAGCTCGGGGCGTCCCTGTTTCTCGAAGCCTTCGCCGGCGATGGCGTGCAGCTGCCACTGCCAATCGGCCAGGGGTCCGGCGTCGAGCGCGGCGGCGACCGTGGTCTCGAGGTCCGACCAGCGTTGCTGCGACGCGAACAGCTGTGCCTGCGCGAAAGACAGCGTGGTGTGCTCGTAGGCGCGTTCAGCCGGTATCGACGCCGCGAGCGCGAGCTGAGCCTCACCTGCGTCGAAGTCGTGAAGCGCGCGGGCGACCGCTGCGAGGCTCAAGTGTGCCGATCGCACCACGGGCTTCAACCCGGCATCTGCGCCGAGCGCGAGCGCTTCGTCGAAGCAGTCGCGGGCGATCTCTGCGTTGCCGCGCTTCAGCTCGAGCAGGCCCTGCCGCAGGCGCGCCTGGGCGTAGCCACCGGGAAACGTGCCGCGAAAGCGGTTCGCGACTTCGGCGAGGGCGCGCGCCTCGCCGGCTTCGTCGCCGACTTCGGCGAGCAGATCTCCCAGCTGGCCGAACACCTTGCCTTCGAGCACGGGGTCTTCGCTTTGCCGGACCTCGACGAGCGCGGTCGCAAGCGTTGCAAAGGCGGCCTCGAAGTCGCCGCGGATCCACTGCAGCGAGGCGAGCTGGCGGGCACACCGGGCGGCATAATCGTGAAGCCCTGCGGCCGGCGCTTCGGCGACGCACTTCGTCAGCGCGGTGGTGGCGGTGGCCTCGTCCTGGTTTTTCCGTGCGGCGAGCGCGGCGTAGTACTGGCCGGCGATCGCGAAGGGCGTCTTGTCGAGCCATGGCAGCCGCGCCGCAACTTGCGCCTCGCGGTTCGACAGCATCAGCGCACGAATCGTGGCGAGCGCGTGCGCGGGCTTCTTGTCTTTCAGATACGCCTGCTCACACGCGACGGCGGCAGCGGCGTAATCCTTTCGCGCCATTGCGGCTTCGCAGGCAGGCGCAGGCCGAAAGACGAGGAACAGCCCGATGAGCGCGACCGCGGCGACGACGAGCCAGCGGGCCGCGCGCATTGCCGTTTTCAGCCGACGAAGCCCAGCGACCCGATGTGCGTGACGTGCGCGTTGACGGTGGCCGCGAGCGCCTCGACGAGCAGCGGCGACCCACTGATCGCCGGGACGCGCTCGATCTGCGTGTACCCGAGCTCTTTCGCGAAGGGCCGCAGCTTGAAGTCGAGTGCGTGGACGACGTCGAGCTCTTCGACCAGCGTGCCCAGCGGGCAGACGACGAGCTGGGTGGTGCCCGACGCTCGATACTTCTTCACCATCTCTTGCGTCGACAGGCCGGGGCCGCCGAGGTCGAGCCAGCTGAGGCGATGGGGCCGTTCGAGCTTGCTCATGATCTGCTCGACCGCTTTGACCGCTTCATCGGGGTACGGGTCGCCTTCCTGCGCGTCGCTGCGGTCGAGCAGCAGCGCGGCGAACACCACCGCCGCTTCCGGGG
>JAYUXE010001006.1:0-3280 GCA_043753165.1 Archangiaceae bacterium
CCACCCCTGGCCGGGCCATCGAACCCATCGGGGATCCGCAGCTGCGCGCCCGCGTAGATCAGGTCGACGTTCTTGATCCCATTTAGATTCGCCAGGGCCTTCACGGTCGTGTGAAAGCGGACGGCGAGCTGGCTCAGGGTGTCGCCACGGCGAATTTGGTAGGACATGCCTGATTGTCGGTGAGGCTTCGCCGGCCGCCTCTGCTGCAATTGGCAAGTCGCTGAACGAATCGGCCCAATTCACGGGCGATTTATCGCGCCTCTACGGGCAGGGACGCGGCGTCGCGAAGACGGTCGACCAGTCGGCGGCGAGGTCGGAAATCGAAGTGCCGGCCGAGCAGCGCGTCACCGCCGGGTTCAGCGAGTAGTCCGACGATTTGGGAGCCGCAACCCCATAGTCCAGCTCGATCGCCGGCCCCGTGATCTTCGCCCCCGCAGTCAGCTGCACGACGCCCGTCGTCTCGGCCTTCCACGTCAAGCCACCCAGCGTCGTGCCGAGGTTGGTCAACGTCGTGCCTTCCGATGACGACGAGAAGAACAGCACGCGCGCCTTCAGAGGCGCCTTGTCCGGGAACTCGAAGAAGAGCTCGGCGAACGACGACCCCGTCGAGACGCGACCAATGCCGCTGTAGATGACGCCCGTCTCGCTCTTCGCCAGGTACTCGGTGCGGGTGGAGAGGAACGCGCGCGACAGCGGCCCTTCGAACACCATGCTCGCGATGCCCGACGAAATGACCTCATACGCGAAGATTTTTCCGCCGCGCGACAAGGCCACCAGGCCAGATTCGTGAACGTCGCCGCTGACGAGCACGACGCGGTCGTCCGGGCAACGGCTCGAGTGCTCGATGACCGCCGTTTCGATTCGGCCGCGCAACGCGATCGCCGGCACCGTCGCCCACCAGCCGTCGTTGATGTCGTCGTCGAGCTCGTTCACCAGCGTCTTGCCGGTGGCGCTGACCACGTTCTCGTGATCCACCGACATCGGGACGGGGATCCCCAGCATGAAGACACTGGGCTGGGCTCCGCACGGCTGGAGCCACGTGTTCACCCGCTGCATCTGCGCATCCGACATCACGCGCCCTTCGGGCCGGCCCCGCAGCGTGCGTGTGTCGAGCAGGAAGACCTTGAGCCGGTCGCTCCACTGAAAGGACGTGTCGAGCTCGCGGTCGAGGCTGGGGTCGAAGGCCGTCACTGCCTCGCCACCGGCGTTCGGGTTCCGCGCGACCTCGAAGGCCCACGTCGCCTGGCGCGCGGCCTGGAAATACTCGAGCCACGGGTCGCCGCTGTTCACGCGCAGCCCTTCTTCGTCGCGCTGGCTGCCCCAGCCATCGCGAATCTCGTGATCGTCCCACACCATGGCCGACGGCAGGCTCGACAGGGCCCGGTGAAAGCTGGGGATGAGGAAGTGCATCCGGTAGATCCGGCGCAGGGTTTCAGGCCATTTCGTATTCGCCTCGACGCGCAGCGAGTCCGACCGCGGGCCGCCGAACAACGCCAGCGAGCCTTCTTCATCTGGCTCGGCGTCGACGTACGCCTGGTCTCCGAGCGCGAGCAGAAAGGAGGGGCGATCGAACTTCACCGATTCGCCAGTGCGGACGAGCTCGACAGGCATCAGGCCGCGGGCGCGCAGGTCGAGGTTGCGCAGGGTGGTGACAGGCGAGACGGCAACGCCGGCGGTGACTTTGTCGGGCCGCGCATGGCTCCACGGTTCGTTGCAGCTGACGAGCAGCACGCTGGTCGGTTCGGCCTTTTCCGGCGCGGTGCGAGACTCGACGGTCTCTTCGTCGTCGAAGGTGGCGCGGTAGCGGGTGCCCGGCTGCAGCCCGGAAAGCTCGAGCCGTTGGTTCTCGCCGATGCGTTGCGTGCTCGCCGTGTAGGTGACGGCGGTGACGCGGCCGTCGTCGATCGACTCGAGCTTTTGCAGCTTCGGAACCGCGCCCGACACGCCTGGCACCACCACGAAGGCAATCGACCGCGAGGTGCCCATGCCGGCCTGCACGAACGCCCGATCGATTGACGGCACGGGCTGGCCGTCGTCCTTCATCAGGTTCCACGCCGATTCGCTTCGGGCCATCCACAGCTCGAGCCGTTCGGGCGGCGGGCGCTTCACACACGACGCGGTGACGAGGCAGAGCAGGGCGAGCTGGCGCATGGCGCGCTGCGGATACCGCACAACCGGCCTTTCTGCGGAAAATTTCACTTCGGCCGTGCGGCCTTCCCGGCGAATTCCTTCATCATCCCGTCGAACTGCTTCATCTCGGGAAACCGCGCGAACGAATGCACGGCAGGTGTCTTCGCCCACGGCAGCATCTCGGCGGTCTGGGTCTCGATGAAAGGCACGAACCAGCTCGGGTCGTCGAGCATCGTCACGCGCAGGTTCACGAAGAAGTCGACGCCCTCGGGCCGGGTGAACAACCACGCCATGCAGTACCTGCAAAACTCGTGATCCGCCTTGCCGTGAATGCCGCCCTGCACCGTCTCGCCCTCTATTTGGAAGCCGTCGGCGGGAATCGCGGCGGTCAGGCTGAACGCGCTCGCGCTCATCCGCTGACAGCCCTTGCAGTGGCACGCCATCGTCAGCAGCGGCGCCTTCGTCACCGTCAGCGTCACCTTGCCGCAGCGGCACCGCCCGTTCCACGGAAGCTTCCAGTCGTTCGTGCTCATCGTGCGGTGGAACCTAAGACAGCCGCCGCACGCGCAGGGGCTACTTGATCTGCGTGTAGGCCTACGACGACGCGGTCAGTCGCCCAGCCCATCGAGCACCTTGAACCGGGCCGGGTATTTCGCGCGGGCAGCGGCTTCGTCGGGCGTTCCCTTCACGCGCTTGTAGAGCGCATACGTCTCAGAGAAATCCTCGTCGGGGTTGGTGCGCGCATACCGCGACGGAGGCAGGCCGACACCGGCTTCTTCTTCGGCGCGTCGAACCCTTCGGCCTGCTGAATCGGAGCGGCGGGCTGGGCAGCAACCGGCGCAGCGGCGGCAGGAGGAGGAGGAGCGGCCTTCGCAGCGCTTCCAGAAACAGAGTCGATTCCCATGGTGGGTTTTGAGTGCACCCCGGCGGCCAACGCTTCTTCCCAATACAGTCGCGCAGTTGTGGGGTCGCGCCGTGAACGACCGGTTCACGTGGGTAGCCCGTTGAGATACGAGCCACGCCATGGAGCCAGCCGGGTTCGGCGACGTCGAAGGCCGCCCGTCCCGGCCCGCAGCTGCCACTGCGATCAAAGCGCACAAGGAAGTGATCGACGGCCGCCCGCTGCGCGCCGCGATCAGCGAAGCGCTGG
>JAYUXE010001007.1:0-3269 GCA_043753165.1 Archangiaceae bacterium
GCAGCCAACTCAGGGTCCCAACCGCTCGGCCGCCACCCGCAAGGCCTGCTCGGCTTCGGGCAGCGTCGACGCCAGCGATTTGAAATCACCCGCCGCGTAGTCTTCCATCGACTGGCCGACGCGCGCACGTTCCAGCGACGTCAGCTGCGCGGCGCCGTGCTTCGCGACCAGGGCGGCGTACTTTTTTTTCATCGCCGTGAAGCGCGCCGCAACAGGGCTTCCCGCGGGCACCTTCGGCGTCGTCACGGTCGACAGCGTCTGCCCGGCCAGCAACTCGAACAGCACAGCGCCGACCGCATACAAATCGGTGCGGGCATCGACGACGCGCCCCTGCGCCTGTTCGGGCGACATGTACGCGGGGGTGCCGATCACCATCCCCACCTGGGTGCGGGTGCCTTCGGCCGTCTTGTTGAGCCGCGCGATCCCGAAGTCGAGCAGCTTCAGGAAGTCGGGGTCGCCATTGCGTTCGCCGACGAAGATGTTCGCAGGCTTCACGTCACGGTGGACGACGCCGTGCGTGTGGGCCGCATGCAGCGCCTCGCACGTCTGCTCGAGCACGTGAACGATTCGTGTCAGCGACAGCGGGGAACCGGCGGCGAGGTCGCCCAGCGTCGCGCCCTTCAGATGTTCCATCACGCAGAACACGTGCGGAGGGTCATCGACGATGTGCGGGTGGTTGATCTCGTTCACCACGCGCGCTTCCTGGAAAAAACCGCCGCACCACGTCGGCATCGCGGGCGAGCTCGGGCTTCAGCAGCTTCAACGCCACTTCTCGCCCGAGCCGCGTGTGCCGCGCGAGGTAGACGTCGCCCATGCCGCCTTCGCCCAGCCGCCGCACCAGCTCGTAGCTGCCCAGCACCTCGCCTTCGCGACCCGGCGCCGGGGTGGGAAGGCTGAGCAGATTCGACGGCCGCGTGTCGCCGCCCGCCAGCGCGTGCAGGGCCGCCGCGAGCTCGGCTGGCCGCACGCACTGCTTCACCAGCGCCGACGCCTCTGCCTTCTTCGGCTCGGGCAGCGCGGCCTCGAGCAACGCCGCCAGCGCCCGCACCTGATCCTGCGGCGTCGCCGGAGCGTTCAGCGGCGACATGCCCAGCAACGACACGTGCGACCCGTGAATCCACACCGCGTCGGCAGGAAGCGCCGGGAACAACGGGGCCGCCGCTTCCACCCCCTCGGCCAACCGCGCAATCACCCGCATCGCGTCGACGGGCGTTCCTTCCGCGATCAGCTGCTGCAGCGACGCGCGGCCCGAAGGATCCCGCCCGGAGTCGAGTACCTGCACGAGGTCGGGCACGGGCTTCAGGCACTGCGCGGCCGCCGCGAGCATCCGATCGTCCGATTGGGGCGACTGATCGGCCGCCTGCAGGACCCACGCGCGAACGCCGCCGCCGTCTTCCGCCAGGTACCGTTCGAGCCCCGCAGCTGCCGCCAGAGGCGAGACGACCCGTACGGAGCAGCCATGCGTGCACGGATGATAGCCGATGCTTCGTTCCTCGCAGGAAAACCGATAAGAGCCAGCGCATGCCGAACGTCGTCGTCGTTGGCGCCCAGTGGGGCGATGAAGGAAAAGGAAAGGTCGTCGACCTCCTCACCGAGCACGCCCAGGTCGTCGTCCGTTTCCAGGGCGGCAACAACGCGGGCCACACGCTCGTCGTCGCAGGCGTGAAGACGGTGCTGCACCTCATCCCGTCGGGCATCCTCCACCAGGGGAAGACGTGCGTGATTGGCAACGGCACCGTCATCGACCCCGCGGTGCTGATGAAGGAAATCGACGCCCTGCGCGCGCGCGGCTACCTCGCCGACCCCGGCCAGTTGCTCATCTCGGACCACGCCCACGTCATCTTCCCGTGGCACAAGCACCTCGACACGCTGCGCGAGAAGCGCCGCGGAGCGACCGCCATCGGCACCACTGGCCGCGGCATCGGCCCGGCCTACGAAGACAAGGTCGCGCGCAATGGCATCCGCGTTCGCGATCTGCTCGACGAGACGCGCCTGCGCCGCCGCGTGAAAGAGCATCTGGCCCGCGTTGGTGACGAGCTCGGCATGCTCGCGCGCCTCGCCAAGGCCGAAGAGCCGCTGCTGTCGGAAGACGAGATCGTGAAGGAATACGCGGCCCACGGAAACCGGCTGCGCGAGTTCGTCGGCGACGGCTCGCTGTTTCTTGCTGAGAAGGTGCGCAAGGGCGCACGGATTCTATTCGAAGGCGCGCAGGGCACGTTGCTCGACGTCGACCACGGCACGTACCCGTATGTGACCAGCAGCAACACGGTCGCGGGGCAGGCAGCGGTCGGCAGCGGCCTGGGCCCCACGGCGATCGATCGCGTGATGGGCATCAGCAAGGCGTACACGACGCGCGTCGGCGGCGGCCCGTTTCCCACCGAGCTCGACGATGCCCTGGGTGAGCGCCTGCGGAAAATCGGTGACGAGTTTGGCGCCACCACGGGCCGTCCGCGCCGCTGCGGCTGGCTCGACATGGTCGTCCTTCGGTATGCGGTGCGCGTCAACGGTCTCTGGGGCATCGCGCTCACGAAGCTCGACGTGCTCAGCGGGCTCGAGACGGTGAAGATCTGCACTGGCTACAAGCTCGACAACACCGAAGTCACCGAGCTGCCCGGCGACCTCGAAGATCTCGAGCGCGTCGAGCCCATCTACGAAGAGCTGCCGGGCTGGCCCGACAAGCTTGCGTCTGCCCGCACGATGGAAGATCTGCCCGAGGCCGCGATGAAGTACGTGCGCCGCGTCGAAGAGCTCAGCGGCGTGCCCGTGGTCTGCATCTCCGTCGGCGCCGAACGCGGCGAGACCATTCTTCTGCAGAACCCGTTTCGCGGCTGAGATCGCCTTCCGCGTCGTCGTTTGGGTTCCGCGACTTCGCGTTTCGTCGCCGGCTTCGGGCGTACCGCCACCCTGAGATCGTGGGACGCGACCGCCGTGCTGCTCTGGTGCCGGGCAGCCTTCGGGGGATCCATGGCCGAGCAACACCTGCGAGAAATCGAAAGCTCCGCGGGTTCTTTCGACGGCCCGCAGGGCATTGAAGGTGGGGTGGCTTTCTGTCGCAGTGCCGAAGACCACGTTCGGCGCGCGGCAGCCGCTTTTCACCCCCCGCTTTCGAGAGAAATCGGGCTCAGAGCGCACCCTTTCGTCGAAGAGCACCGACCTTCACCTTCCGCCAATGCCCGCTGGGCCGTTGAGAGAACCCGCCGAGCTTCCGAATTCTCGCAGATGATCCTCGGCAACCATGCCTCGGTGCTCAGCGCCGTGAACGGCACATC
>JAYUXE010001008.1:0-3268 GCA_043753165.1 Archangiaceae bacterium
GACCTCCTCAAGCGGGGGCTCGAACGCCAACAGCTGTCCGTCACGGCCGTCACATCGGTGCAAGCGGCCTACGAGCTCTTGAAGGTGCAGGCCTTCGACGTCGTCCTCACCGACCTCGGCATGCACGAGGCCTCGGGCATTCAGGTGTGTGAAGAGCTCGGCCGCACCCTTCCCGAGATGCCGGTGATCGTCATCACCGCCCAGGACACCGTCAGCGCCGTCGTCGAGTCCCTTCGCGCTGGCGCCTTCGACTTCCACACCAAGCCCGTCAACTTCAGCCTGCTCGCGCTGACCATCGATCGCGCCGTCAGCCACCGCCGCCTCGTCGCTGAGCTTCGTCAGCTCAAGCAGCGCGTCAGTAAAGCCTCGGCCTCGACGATGATTGGCGACTCGACGCCGATGAAGAAGCTCGACGCGCTGATCAAGAAGGTCGGCGCGAGCGAGACGTCGGTGCTCATTCATGGGGAAACCGGCACCGGCAAAGAGCTCGTCGCCCGCGCGATTCACGACACGAGCAACCGCCGCAAGAAGCCCTTCATCGCCGTGAACTGCGCCGCCGTGCCGTTGATGCTGATCGAGTCCGAGCTGTTCGGTCACGCCCGCGGCGCCTTCACCGACGCCCACCGCGATCGCGAGGGCCTCTTCATTCAAGCCTCGGGCGGCACCCTGTTCCTCGACGAAATCGGCGAGCTGCCGATGGAAATTCAGCCCAAGCTGTTGCGCGCGCTGCAGGAAAGAACCGTGCGCCCTGTCGGCTCGAACCAGGAAATTCCCTTCGACATCCGCCTCGTCGCCGCCAGCAACCGCGACCTCGAGCAGGAAGTCACGACCGGCAACTTCCGCGAAGACCTCTTCTACCGCGTGAACGTCGTCACCCTGGAACTGCCCCCGCTGCGCGCCCGCGCGGGCGACGTGCTGCTGCTCGCCCACCACTTCGTTCGACGCTTCGCCACCGCCCTCGGCAAAGACGAGCTCAAGCTGTCGCCCTCGGCCGCGGAAAAGCTCGTTCGCTACGACTGGCCGGGCAACGTCCGCGAGCTCGAGAACTGCCTCGAACGCGCCGTCGCCTTTGCCCGCTTCGACCAGCTGACCATCGAAGATCTGCCCGAACGGGTCCGCGCCTACCAGGCGGATTCGTACGTCGCCTCGGCCAACGATGCGTCCGAGGTCATGCCCTTCGAGCGCGTCGAAGAACGCTACATTCAGCGCGTGTTCGCCCTCACCGGCCAGGACAAGGTGAAGACCGCGGGTCTGCTGGGCATCGACAAGAAGGTGCTCGCCGGCAAGCTGCAGAGGTACGCCGCCCGCCCCACGACTTGACCCACTGGGTCATTCGCGACTCGGGCCCCGGGTCGGCAACCTGTTGATGTCCCCCGGCCTTCGCGCGGCGCGGGCGCTGCACACCCAGGGCAGATGCCCCCCCCGGCCGTGCAAACCCTCGAACCCCAGGAAGAAGACCTGGCAGGGCGGAACCTCACCCGGCTGGGGCTGCTGGGCGGGACCATCATCTCGACCTTTTTGCTGGTCTCGGCCTTGGGCCACTGGCAGCGCATGGCCTTCGTCGTCGCCGTGCTCGCGGTGTTCGGCGCGCTGAATGTGGGGCTCGCGCGGCTGATGCCCCGGCTCGGCGAGGAAGCGACCGAGTGGATCCGCGCGGGGCTGAACCTCACCGCTTCGCTGTCCAACGCGTGGGTGCTGCAGTGGCCGCTGGCGTCGTGGCTCTACCTTCCCTTCATCTGTGCCATCGTCTCGGGTCACAACCCGCGTCAGGCGCGCATTCGGCTCGCCCTCTCGATCGCTGTTTGGGACGCCGTGGCCCTCGCGTCGGGGGTGGGCATGGAGCCGGCCGCGGTGTTCTCGTTCGCAGGGCTCTTCTGCCACGAGGTCGTTTCCCTGAGAATCGAGATGCTCGAGGCGGCGCACCTCAAGGTGCACCAACTGCAGGCGCACGCGGTCGGTCAGGAAAAGCTCGCCAGCCTCGGCATGCTCGCCGCCGGAGTCGCCCACGAAATCAACAACCCCATGGCGTTCGTCACCTCGAATCTGTGCACGCTGCTCGACGATCTCAACGCCGCTGAGAATCTGACGCCGGCGCTGGTCGAGCACCGCGACGAAATCGTCCTCGACTCACTCGACGGCGTCCGGCGCGTGAACGCGATCGTTGCTGACCTGCGCCGCTTCGCCAGCGGTGAGCGCGAAGAGAGCATCGCCTTCGACCTTCGCCACGAAGTCGAAGCGGCGGTGCGCATCGTCCGCCACCAACTGAAGCCCAACCAGACGATGACCGTCGACCTGCCCACCCCACTCGCGATGGTGGGCATTCCGCGGCAGCTCGGCCAGGTGTTCTTGAACCTGCTGGTCAACTCGGTGCACGCGCTGCCCGAAATCGGCACGGTCATCGCCCGCAGCGAACGTTCGGCCAACCGCTTCACCATCTGCATCGAAGACACCGGCGCGGGAATGGACAAAGAGACGCTGGGCAAGCTCTTCCAGCCGTTCTTCACCACCAAGGGCGTCGGCAAAGGCACCGGGCTCGGCCTGTCGGTGGTGCACGGCATCGTCGTCGCACACGGCGGCCGCATCGATGTCACCAGCACCGTCGGCAAGGGCTCGAGCTTTCAGATTACACTGCCCCTTGCCGAGACGCCCCCATCCGCGCTCGCCCCGTGACGACAAGTTCGACCGCACCTCGAGGGAAGCCGCAAATTCGCCCCACCCCTGGCCATCCAGACTGGAAACGGGCGCCCGGCACGGCGGGTGCTCTTGCCTGACGCGATGGAAGCACCTCGCCCCCTCGTTCTGCTGGCCGAAGACGACGTCGACCTTCGGCGGTTGATCACCATTCACCTGACCCGCGGCGGAATGCAGGTGGCTGAGGTCTGCGACGGCGTCGAGCTGTACGCCTACCTGACGGACGCCTCGAGGCCGTGCCCCGACGTCGTCGTCAGCGATGTCGAGATGCCGAACGAGACGGGGCCGGAAGCGCTCGCGCGCGTGAACAAGGTGGGCCCGCCCGTGGTGCTGATGACGGCCGCGCCCGAGCGCATCGGGTCCGAGCTCGCCGGGAAGATGGGAGTCGTCGCCATCGTCTCGAAGCCCTTCGAGATCAAAGCGCTGGTGCGGACCATTCGCGCGGCGGTGCTTTCGAAGGGTTAGAAGGTCAGCCATGCGCCTCATGATCGCCAACCACGACACGCAGCCCGACGGCGGGCGGCTGTGATTCTCGTCGTTCTTAATTAAGTGGCTTCTCGCGCTGGTGGTGGTGGCG
>JAYUXE010001009.1:0-3261 GCA_043753165.1 Archangiaceae bacterium
GACGCCTGGAGTCCCGCTCCGGCGCCAGCAGTCGCGAGGCCGGCTCCACCGATGAGCAGGGCCAGCACCCACAGCGCCGCGCGGCTTTCGTTCGCCGGACGCAGCGCCTCGAACACCACGAAGCCCGCGGTGGCGAGAATGCCGACCCCCACCATCAACAGCGCCGGGCTCGAGCCACCCGACATCACCGCGACCAACGTGCCGGCCCCCATCGCCGTGACGAGCAGCGCCAACGTGCGGGCGAACGGCCCCCGCTTCGTGCCGAACGCTTCGAACGCCAGGTAACCACCGACGCCCAGCAGCGCGATGACGAGCAGGTCGCCCGTCGACAGCGGCCGCGTGCTCCAGAACTGCACCGGGTCCGTGGTGAGGAACGTGGGGTAGGGACGGTCGTAGTTGTAGACGAAAAGGTCGGTAAAGTTCTTCGGGTTGCCCGAGAGGTCCTTGCCGACGAGAAGAAGAAGCGGAAGGCCGAACATCAGCGACAGCGCGTGCTTCCGGATGCCTTCCGTCCACACTTTATCGAGGTAGATGCCGATCAAAATCGCCATCGGGGGCAGCATCGGGAACACGTAGTGGTGGAACTTGGTCGCCGAGGCCCCGATGAGCGCGAAGCTGAAGACGAGCCAGAGGGTGGCCATCGCTCCGACGTTGTCGACGCCTTTGTTGCTGCGCAGCTTCAGGTTCGCGACCACCGTGAGCCCACCGGGGACGAGCAGCACCCACGGGTAGATGGCAAAGCCGCCCTGCTCGATGAAGTAGATGAACGTGCCACCGGGCGTCGTGGTGTGAACGCCGGCGCCGAGGCGCGCGAGGTGGTCGTGAATGAGGAAGCGGTACCAGAAGAGCTTCCCTTCATCGTCCACGCTCTCGAAGGTGAACATCGCGTGGTACCAGGGCGCCGCGATCGCGAAGAACAGAAACACGCCGGTGCCAAAGCGCATCTCGTAGAACTTGCCCCACAGCACAGGCATCTCTTCCTGGTCGCGCACCCAGTTGGCGAGCGCGTAGAGGACGCCGCCCACCACGAGCAGCCCGACCCCGATGGCGAGGTTGCGCACGGCTTGCGTGGCCGAAAGTCCGGAAGCGAGCACCGAAAGGGCTGAACCGGCGATGAGCTGCGGCATCAGCGGCTGCGCCTTGTCGACGACCCTGCCCAGCAAAAAGGCCGAGACGCCGAACAGCGCGAACACCGCGGGGGTGAGCCCGTAATATTTGTCGCCGAAGATGACGTAGGTCAGCGCCCACGCAAAGGCCGCCGCGGCGAGGCCGACGAACAGCGGCATGCCCGCGCGCTTGAAGAACCAGCGGGCGTGCTTTTCCATCGCGCCTTCGTTCCACGGGATGACGCAGAGCACCGCGAACAGAATCAAGATGACGCCGGGGATGCCGAAGCCCAGCAGGCCCTTGGCCAACGTGCCCGTCGCGCAGAAGACGTAGAACGCGTACCACCAGGCCGTGCGGTGCTTCGTGTTCTTGTCGAGCAGCCCGACCATGGCGCAGGCCATCGCGCAGACCATCGAGCAGACGACCGGGTTGTCGGTGACCGCCTGCCGAGAGAGCAGGAACCACATCGGCATCGTCGCGAGCGCGAAGATGGTGGCCAGCGCGGCGCGGGCGCTGACGACGCGCGACATCGCCCACGCGAGCAGGCCAATCGCGAGCACCGAGAACAACGCGAAGGGCATGCGGAAGCCCCATTCGGTGTAGCGGCCCAGGTGCGACGGGCCACCCGCGATGTCAGAGCCGGCGATCTGCATGCCGAGCGCCTGCATCCACATCGTGAAGGCAGGCTTGCTGAAGAACCACGCGTTTTCCCAGTACGGGTGCAGGTAGTCGCGCCGCTGAATCATCTCGCGCGCCACTTCGCCGTAGTGCGTTTCCCACGGGTCCCAGAGCCCGACTGCGCCGAGGTAGGGGATGAAGAGCAGCGCCGCGAACGCGACCGCCGCGGCCGTCACGCGAACAGGCAGCGGGTACGCCATGAACTTTTTAACCGACTCGTTACCGAGCACCGAATGCCCGAGCACGGTCTCGGCGAGACCACGCGTGTCTTCTGCCTGCTTTTTGTCTTCGGCTTCGCTCGCCACGGGCGTTTGCTCCACGAAAGTAGGACTTGAGGGGCGCTTAATACCTGCAACGCCCCGCCGCGGAAGCCATATCTCTACTTCTTCGCCAGCGAGATTTTGATGCCGTACTTCGCAAGCTCGGGGTTCTTAGGCTTCAAGTCGAACGTGCCCGCTTCGGCCACGGCGGTGAACGCCGCCGACGACGTGGGCGCCTGAACATCGACGTACGACGCGGCCGCGAGCATCTCGACCAGGGCGGGCAGCTCATCTGCGCGGCGAAGAAACTTCTCGAGCGACGGCACGGTGCCGACCCCGCTGTGCTTCGCGGCGAGCGTCGCGATCAACGGCGCCCGTTCTGCATCGGGCAGGTCGGCGACCTTGCGCAGATCAGCCGTCATCGCGCGCACGCCCATCAGCTGCCAGCCCAGCAGGTGGGCCTTCGGAAATGCCTCGGGGGGCGGTCGAATGCGCTCGCGCAGCTCTTTGGGCAACGTGGCCTGCTGCCTGGGCTCGAGCTCGAACCCGTAGACTTCGATGCCGGCGATGACGGCCTCGTCGCGCAGCATCGCGCTGTGGGTGCGCATCGAAGTCCAGATGGCTTCCAGCGACGCGTGGAACTTCTTTCGCTGAGCCGCGTCGGCGTGAACGACGGCCTCGACGCAGGCCGGGTAGAGGATTCGCAGATTGGTGACGGCGGCCATGGTGCCGGCCAGCGCTCCGCCCCACGAGATGTCGCGGCAGCTGGCGATCGCATCGGCGCACGTCTCGAAGGCGAGGCCGAACTGCCCGGTGGCGGTCTGCGCGCGCACTTCCCACGCGAGAATCTTCGAGGCCTGGTTCCACGCGGCGAACTGCGCCTGCTGCCGCTTGTGGCCTTCGGTGAACATGTTCTCGGGCAAGCCCGCGCTGTCCGACCGCGAACACGCCATCAGCCCGCGGGCCCACGCGAGGGCATTGGTGGGAGTGACGAGCGCCAGGCATTCGTCCGGAATCTTTTCCTGCGGCGCGTTGGGGGCGCGGTAGGCCTTGCAGGGCTCGGGTTCGTCCTTGAGGTTCAGGTCGACGTAGCTGTCGAGGCGGGGCTCGACGCACTTGCCGAAGCTGCCGACGGTCTGGGCCGCCGCGTGGGCCGGACGAATGCGTGGCTCGAGCACCATTTCCATCGTGTCTTCGAGAAAGCCGTTGGCCGCCT
>JAYUXE010001010.1:0-3259 GCA_043753165.1 Archangiaceae bacterium
AGCGGCGGAAGCGCTTCGGGTTTTGCGAACGACACGGGCCCAATCGCGCGCAGCGGCCGCGCCTTCATCGCGAGCTGCAAGGCGCTGGCGTCGAACGCGGGGGCGGGCGTCGCACGTTCGGCCGAAGGAATTCCCGACGAGGTGATGGCAGGAAACAGCGCGGCGAGCCGGGCGAGAAACAGCGGCTCGGCCTCGGCGACGCCTTCGGCGAACGCGAGCGAAAACGGGCCGGTGCGAAGGCGGTCGATCAGCACGGTGCACCGGGCCGACACGCGCGCGTGCAGCCAGTCGGCAAGGGAGAACAGCGACTCGGGCGGGGTGGTGCCCGGTTGCTTCAGGCGCGCGATCCCCCACGCCGACGTGCCCGACTCGAGCGACTTGATCAGCTGCCGAAAATGAATCTTCTCGACGCTGTCGCCGGCTTCGAAGAACGCGATGTACTGCCCCCGCGCGCGGGTGAGCCCGAGGTTCGTGCGCACCGCAAAGTCCGAAGACGGCGAAGCGAGCACCTCAACCGCGAAGCCGTGCCGTTCGGCAGCAATCGCCGCGAGCCGCTGCGCCTCTTCGAGGTTCCCACCGGTGACGAGGACCACCTGCATCGGCCGCTGCGGTTGGGCGCCAAGAGAGCCGAGGGTCCCCTGCAGCGCGGACAATTCTCCGGACGTCGAGACGATGACGGTGAGCAGCCCCGGCTCTTTCGGGGGCACCGTTTCCGCTGCCGTGCGCCTGGCCACCAGCAACAGCCGTTCAGCCCCCGCGTCCGGGTTCAGCTGCTCGAGCAGCTGGCGAAGCTGCGCCTCGGCGTCGACCGCGAGCCCCGTCGGCTGGTGCGGCCCGATGACGATGTCGCGCGAGACGATGTGAAGCCCCGCCTGCTGCAGCCACCCGCGCACGTCCGGCTCGGCGAGCGCAGGCGGGGGAGGCTGGCCGACGAGTGCCTGCAATAGAGAAGACGCCGACGACGCGTTCGCGAACGAGAAGATGAAGTCGGCTGCGGGCGCCGCCTGCGTCACGGCGGCGAAGTTGTCTGCGCCCGCGAAGCCGTCGAACGCGACGATCGCCTCGGGGCCGAACGCAGTCAGCGCCGGCAACGACTCGGGGTCGGCGAGCACCGTGCAGCCGTTGCCTTCGAGCGCGCGCACGAGCGCCGCATCCGAGCCGAGCAACACGACTCTCTTCTTCAGGCCCACGCGCCGCGCGACCAGCGACCGCAGGTCTGCCGCCGTCTGCGCGCTCATCGCGGCGCCCACGCGTGCACGGGCCGCAGCAGGCCGACGCCCGGCACATCGACGGTGATGGTCAGCGGGCGCTTCACCACTTCGGCCGGCGCCGCGCCCGGCGCGTGAATGGACGCTGCGACCTGGTACTTGCCTTCGCGAACTCCGAGCCGCGCGATGTGAAGCAGCGCGTGGGTGAAGCCCGTCACGTGGCTCGTGGTCGAGAAGAGCACCGCGTCGGCGCTCATCAAGGACACGGTGACTTCAATCGGCACGTCGACGGGCGCCCACTCGAGCGCGACGTCGATGCCGGC
This sequence comes from Archangiaceae bacterium, assembly GCA_043753165.1. Lineage (GTDB taxonomy): Bacteria > Myxococcota > Myxococcia > Myxococcales > Myxococcaceae > JAGSPQ01. The sequence continues at coordinate 1,532 of JAYUXE010001010.1, forward strand.
GTCGGAAGAAGCCTTGTCGGGCACCGTCACCGAGGTGAGCTGGGTCACCGCAACGGGCAACGGCGCCGCCTCGGGAAGCGCGAGCCCCGGCGCCGACAACGCCGAGCTGCCCGTCTGTGCCGTCTGGGCTTCGGCCGCGGTGACTGCCTGCCGGTACGCCTCGATGACTTCGCCAGGCGGGCCGAGCATGCGAATGACGCCGCCATCGATCCACGCAGCGAGGTCGCACCAGCGGCTGACGGTGCCGAGGTCGTGGGTGACGAGGATGATGGTCTTCCCGCTTTGCTTGAACTCGGACATCTTCGCGAAGGACTTGCGCTGGAAGTGCTCGTCGCCGACCGCGAGGATCTCGTCGATGATCAGAATCTCGGGGTTCACGTGGGTGGCGACGGCGAACGCGAGGCGCATGAACATGCCGCTGCTGTACGTGCGCACCTGCTCGTCGATGAAGTCTCCGAGCTCGGCAAAGGTGATGATCGCTTCCATCTGCGCCTTCACTTCGGCGCGCGTCATCCCGAGGATGATGCCGTTGATGAGAATGTTCTCGCGGCCCGTGAAGTCGGGGTGGAAGCCGGCGCCGAGGTCGAGCAGCGCCGAGATGCGGCCGCCGACTTCGATGGTGCCTTCGGTGGGCGTGTAGATGCCCGTCATCAATTTGAGCAGCGTGCTCTTGCCCGAGCCGTTGCGGCCGACGATGCCGATGGTGCTGCCCTTCGGAACCACGAGGTCGACGCCTTTGAGCGCCTCGATGTAGTTCCACGGCTCGAGCGCCTTGCGCTTGCCGGTGAGGATTCGCACGAGCTCGGTCTTGATCGTCGTGTATTCGCGACGGATGACGCGCTTCTTGAAGCGCTTGATCACCCCTTTGAGGACGAAGGCGTTGGGGCTCACACCAGCTCCGCGAATTCTTCGCGCCGGCGTTCGAAGACGCCTGCGGCAAGCCACAGCACGACGACCGAGATGACGACGACGGCGCCGAGGGGCTTCGGGTCGGGCCAGGCGTGCAGGTAGAAAATCGAACGGTACGCATCGATCAGCGCGGCCATCGGGTTCACGTAAAAAACGAGCTGCTGGTATTCGGCCGGCACCGACGACATCGACCAGACGATGGGCGTGAGGAAGAACATCATCTGCATCACGTTGAGCACGATGTGCTGCAGGTCGCGCAGCGCGACGTTGAACGCCGAGACCAGGTACGTGATGCCGAGAATGAGCACCGTCTGCACGATGACGAGGGGGAAGAAGAGGATCATGTGCCACGTCGGCCACTGCCCGTAGAGCATGCCGAGCAGGATGAGCAGCGGCAGCGACAGCAGGTAGTTGAGCAGGTTGGTGGCGACGACCGTCGCGGGCAGCACCTGGGCGGGGAAGTGGACCTTGGTCAGCAGGTCGCGGCGGTCAGAGACGCTGCTGGCTCCGGAACCGATGGAGGTGGAAAAGAAGATCCACGGCAGCAGCGCGATGAAGAGGAAGTACGGGTACGCGGGCTGCCCGCTTTTCAGCAGAAAGCCGAACACGAACGCGTAGACCAGCATGCTCAAGGTGGGGTTCAGAAAGGTCCACAGAAAGCCGAGCACCGACGCGCGGTACCGGGCCTTGAGCTCGCGCACCGTCAGGCTCCAGAGCAGCGCGCGGTACTGGTACAGCTCTCTTAAGTTTTTCAGCATCAGGTCAGCGCCTTCTTCAGCGCGGCGGCCACCTGTTCCTGCTGGGCCTCGTTCAGCTCGG
>JAYUXE010001011.1:0-3257 GCA_043753165.1 Archangiaceae bacterium
CGCTGCAGCGGGCGTGTCGCTGTTCTGGCACGGCGCAATCGCTTTCGTGTTCTCGGGAGCGGGCCGCGATTGGGGCATCCAGCTCCTCTTCGCAATGGCTCCGGCAGTCGTGTGCCTGTCGCAGGCGCTCGTGACGCTGATGGCTTCGGAGAAGTTGCCGGACGTGCGCCGGCGAATCAGCCGGCGCGGCGTCCCACCCGCAGACGACGCGACTTCTCGAGCACCTGCTTCAGGTACTGCCCGGTGAAGCTGCCCTTCACCTGAGCCACTTCTTCCGGAGTGCCCGACGCGAGCAGCTGCCCGCCGCCGAAGCCACCTTCGGGCCCGAGGTCGATCAGGTGGTCCGCGCTCTTGATGACGTCGAGGTTGTGCTCGATCACCAGCACCGAGTTGCCCGCGTCGACGAGCCGGTTGAGCACCTTGAGCAGCTTGCGAATGTCTTCGAAGTGCAGACCCGTCGTCGGCTCGTCGAGGATGTACAGCGTGCGGCCCGTCGCGACGCGCGCGAGCTCACGCGACAACTTGATGCGCTGCGCTTCACCCCCCGACAACGTCGGCGAAGGCTGGCCCAGGCGCAGGTACGAGAGCCCGACATCGTCCAGCGTCTTCATCACGCGGCTGATGTCGCGGTGCAGCTCGAACACGCCCATCGCTTCACGCACCGAGAGATCCAGAATCTCGGCGACGTTCTTGCCCTTGTACCGGACACGCAGGGTCGCATCGTTGAAGCGCTTGCCGCCGCAGACTTCACACGGCACGTAGACGTCGGCGAGGAAGTGCATCTCGACCTGCCGAACGCCGTCGCCTTCGCACGCCTCACAGCGCCCGCCCTTCATGTTGAAGCTGAACCGGCCCGGCAGGTAGCCGTACGCGCGCGCTTCGGCCGTCTGCGCCAGCACTTCTCGAATCGGGTCGAACACCTTCGTGTAGGTCGCCGGGTTGCTGCGCGGCGTGCGGCCGATGGGCCGCTGATCGATGTCGATCACCTTGTCGAGGAACTCGAGGCCCTTGATGGAGTGGTGCGCTCCGGGGACCTCTCGCGAGTTGTAGAGGGCGCGGCTCAACGCGGGAAAAAGGATCTCGTTGATCAGCGTCGACTTGCCTGCGCCCGACACACCGGTGACGGCGACGAACATCCCCAGCGGGATGTCGATGTTCAGGTTCTGCAGGTTGTTCGCTTTGGCCCCGAGGATCTGCAGCTTCTGTTTGCCGATGGGCCGGCGCTTCGTCGGCACCTCGATTTCTTCGCGGCCCGAGAGGAATGCGCCGGTGAGGCTCTTCGGGTCGGCCATCACCTGGGCAGGCGTGCCGGACGAGACGACGGAGCCACCGAGCTCGCCGGCGCCCGGCCCGAAGTCGACCAGAAAGTCGGCCTCTTCCATCGTCTCTTCGTCGTGCTCGACCACGATCACCGTGTTGCCGAGGTCGCGCAGGCGCTTGAGCGTGAGCAACAGCTTGCCGTTGTCGCGCTGGTGAAGGCCGATGCTGGGCTCGTCGAGAATGTAGATGACGCCCGTGAGCTCGCTGCCCATCTGCGACGCGAGCCGGATGCGCTGGCTCTCACCGCCCGACAACGTGGACGCCGTGCGATCGAGCGTGAGGTAGGTGAGGCCGACGTTCTCGAGGAAGCCGAGGCGGCTGCGAATTTCTTTCGCGAGCTCGGCCGCAATCTTCGCGTCCGTCGCCGACAGCGGCATCTCGTCCAGGAACTTCAGCGACTCGCCGATGGTGAGCCGCGACAGCTCGACCAGTGACTTGCCGGCGACCTTCACGGCGCGCGACTCGGGCTTCAGGCGTTCGCCCTTGCAGGTGGGGCACGGCTTGTCCGAGAAGAACTTGAGGTAGTACTGCCGCATCGGCTCGGAGCCCGTGGTCTTGAAGCTCTTCATCAGCTTCGCGACGAGCCCTTCCCAGTTCATGCGGAACTTGTAGTCGCCCCACTTCATCTTCAGCTCGGCGCCCTGGGCCCCGTAGAGGATGACGTCGCGCGATTTCTTCGGCAGCTGGGCCCACGGCGTGTCGAGGTCGATGCCAAAACCTTTGCTGAGCTGGTCGACGAGATCCGCCGTCCAGCCTTCGCCTTTCGCCATGCCGGACGCCCAGACTTCGACGGCGCCGTCGCGAATGGTGCGGGTCTGATCGGGGACGATGAGATCCGGATCCATCTCGGGCCGAGTGCCGAGGCCGTTGCAGTCGGTGCACATGCCCAGCGGGTTGTTGAACGAGAAGCTGGCGGGCGTGAGCTCGGGGAATGACAGGCCGCAGTGGTGACACGCGTTGAGCTCGGACATCGCGCGGTCGGCTTTCGGGTTCGCGGTCTCGTCGGTGACGATGAGCACGCCTTTGCCTTCTTTCAGCGCGGCCTCGACCGAGTCCGTCAGGCGCGGGCGCAGGTCGGCTTTGAGCACGAGGCGGTCGATGATCAGCTCGACGTCGTGCTTGCTCTTCTTGTCGAGCTCGATCTTCTCGTCGAGGTTGCGAACTTTTCCGTCGATGCGCGCGCGGGTGAAGCCGCGCTTCAGCGCCTCGATCAGCAGATCTTTGTGCTCGCCCTTGCGGTTGCTGACGATCGGAGCGAGCAGCTGCACCTTCGCTCCCGGCGGCGACTTCATGATCTCTTCGACGATCTGCTGCGCCGATTGCTTACCGACCTTGCGCCCGCAGTTGCTGCAGTGCTGCACCCCGATGCTCGCGTAGAGCACACGCAGGTAGTCGTGCACTTCGGTGACCGTGCCGACGGTGGATCGCGGGTTGTTGCTGGCCGCCTTCTGCTCGATCGAAATCGTGGGCGAGAGGCCCCGCAGCGTGTCGTATTTCGGCTTGTCCATCTGGCCGAGGAACTGGCGCGCGTAGCTGGACAGCGACTCGACGTAGCGGCGCTGGCCTTCGGCGTAGAGCGTGTCGAAGGCGAGGCTCGACTTGCCCGAGCCCGAGACGCCGGTGAAAACGACAAGCTTCTTCTTGGGGATGTCGAGCGAGACGCCTTTGAGGTTGTGCTCGCGCGCACCGCGGACCGACAGGAATTCCGGTTCAGACATGGGGCAGCCTCGATAGCACCGCACGGACGTTCAGGCCCGGGCGAATGGGTTTCTCGCTCTCTAATAAAAGAACAATGAAATCAAGTGGATGGGAAACAACTCCGGAAAGCGATGTCGGACGATTCATGCATCGGTAGGCGCTGCACTTCCCCACACGCTGCACACTGGAGATAAGCATGGCCGGCTCATCCATCAACGCGTTCGTGAAGTCGATTCGTG
>JAYUXE010001012.1:0-7589 GCA_043753165.1 Archangiaceae bacterium
GCCCCCGGCGTCGTTCGTCACGCGGGCGAAGTCGGGCAGCAGGATCCACGTCAGCGCCATGTTCACGGCGAGCGCGATGGCGACGTTGGCGCCGATGACGCGCGGGTCCGGGCGGCCGTGGTTGCGGAAGTCGTCTTCGATCCACACCGAGCCCAGGGCGACTGAGACGGCGGCCCCGGCAGAGAGCGCGAGAATCTGCGAGCCCATGAGCAGCGCGCCCCGGCCGGTCGACACGGGCGTCGCGTCTTCCGCGTGCGCCGGGAACGCGAGCAGCAGCGCGAGGGTGAAGCAGATCGCCGGGCGGGTCACGACGCGATTCCGTGCGCGCCGAGGACCTCGGCCAACCTCGCCGGAAGCGGGCTCTGAACCTTCAGCGTCTCGCCGGTCGTGGGGTGCTTCACCTGCAGCGATTGCGCGTGAAGAAAGAACCGCCCCAGCCCGGGCTCGTCGCGCCCGCCGTACAGTGCATCACCGACGATTGGCGCCCCGACGGCGGCGAGGTGCGCGCGAACCTGGTGCATCACCCCTGTGAGAATCTGCACCTCGACCAGCGCGTACTCGCCGCTGCGCGCCTTCACGGTGAACAGGCTGTGCGCCTCACGGGCGTCATCGCCGCCACCCGCCGCCGGCCGCACGCGCTCGCCGTGGTGCGCCAGCGGAAGCTCGATTTCACCCTCGTCCGCCAGCGGCCCCGTGACGAGGGCCAGGTACCGCTTGTCCGCGCCGTTGCCCGAGAACGCCTCTCGCATTTTTTCCCACGCCGCCCGCGTCCGCGCCGCCAGCAGCACGCCCGACGTCTCGGTGTCGAGCCGGTGGCACAGCCCGCCTTCGCGTTCGTCGAGTCCCGCCATCACGCACTCGGGGTAACGGGCGACCAGCGCGTTCGCGACAGTTCCCGTCTCACCCGGCAGCAGCGGGTGGCTCGGCATCCCCGCCTGCTTGTCCACGAACACCAGCGCGTCATCGACATGCAGCACCACCAGCGGCGCTTCCGGTTCGGCCGTCGCCGCGCGGGGCGCCTCGACCTGCTGCTTCACCGAGACCTTCTGGCCCGCCGCGACCTTGTCGCCTTTCTTGCCGCGCCGGCCGTCGATGCGAATCGCGTCGGCCTCGAGCAGCGCCTTCACCTGGTTGCGCGAGAGCTTCAGTTGCTCGCCGACGAACAAATCGAGGCGCTGGCCGGCCGCCGCCTCGGGCACCTGAAGATCGACAGTCACTCGTTCAACGCTTCGAAGACTTCTTCGGCGGTCTGGTACCGGTCGTGCGGCTCTTTGCGAATGAGCCGGTGGGCGACGCGGGACATCGCGCGGTCGGCGCGGGGGTTGATCGCTCCGATGGGGGTGGCTTCGGTCTCGAGCACTTTCTGCCAGAGCTCATACGGGGTCTTGGCGTCGAAAGGGGCGCGGCCGCTCAACAGCTCGTAAAGAATCACTCCCAGCGAATAGAGGTCGGCGCGCGCGTCGAGCTTCTCACCCAGGATCTGCTCGGGCGCCATGTAGCGGAAGGTGCCGACGAGCCGGCCGTCGGCAGTGACCGCGGCATCGTCGGCGATGAACTTGGCCAGGCCAAAGTCCATCAGGCGCACGAGGCGATCTTCGTCGACCATGATGTTCGACGGCTTCAGGTCGCGGTGAATGAGCCCGTGCGCGTGAATGTACGAAAGCGCTTCGCAGATCTGCAGCATCGAGTCCTTCAACCGGCCGACGCGTTCGTGGCGATTGAGCAGGCCGATGTCGACGTCGGACGCGCGCTGAAACGCGCCCTGTTCCGCCGCGGTCGGCAGATCATACGGCACCGAGTACTCGGCCGACATCGACGCTTCGGTGTCCGGCTCGTCGGCGCGATCGGCGAGGGCGCGAATCGAATCGGGGCCGCTTTCATAGTGCTCGTCGCTGCTCTCGTCGGCCATGGCGTTTTCTTCGCTGGGCGCTTCTTCCGAGAACGTCGAGAGGCCGAAAGGCGAGGGTGGGTAGTCGCCGCTCATCTCGTCGTCGTCGACCGACATCGATTCCGAATCGCCCACGTCCGGCACAGCATTCAAGTTCTTCCGGTAGTCGGCGATCGCATTCGACAGGCCCTGGTCGCTGGCGAGATCGTTGGGCGACAGCGAGAGGTAGTGGCGCAGCGTCAGACCTTCGACGAGCTCCATCGCGAGGTACGGGTACCCCTGGTAGACGCCCGTGTCGTAGACCTTCACCACGTTCGGGTGTGACAGGTCTTCGAGGGTCTCGAACTCGCGCGCCAGTCTGCGCGCCGCGCGAGGGTCCAGCGCGGGCCCGGTCGACAGCAGCTTCAACGCCGCCATCTCGCCGCTGCGGCGATCGATCGCGCGGTAGACGGTACCCACGCCGCCGCTACCGAGCGTCTCGAGGACACGGTACGGGCCGATGACCTTCGGGGGCATGAGGGGGCGGATGCTATTCGCCGCGTGCCCGCCGATGACAGCTGAAATTGGACGGATGGCGGCCGGCCCGCGACCGCTGGCGATTTTCACCGGCATCCGACGGCGCCTGTTTCGTTAGAGCGCCAAGTAGCCGATCGAATCCCGGAGGCCATCTGTTACGTTCCGCCGCCCTTTTCCCCTCGATGACCGAATCCACCACCCAGCGCGAGCAACAGGTGAAGGCCGGCACACTGCCGCGCCACATCGGGGTGATCATGGACGGCAACGGCCGCTGGGCCGAAGCCAAGGGCTGGCCGCGGCTCGAAGGGCACCGCGAAGGCAGCAAGAGCGTTCAAGACATCACCCGCTGCGCCCGCCGCCTGGGGGTCGAGGCGCTGACGCTGTACGCGTTCTCGTCGCAGAACTGGACGCGGCCCCCCACCGAAGTTGCGGGGCTGATGGATCTGTTGCGCGAATACCTGGTGAAGGAACGATCGGAAATTCTCGACAACGGCATTCGCCTGAACGCGGTCGGTGAGCTCGCGCGGCTGCCGTCGCAGGTGCGCGACCCGCTGGAAGAGCTGCGTTCCGTCAGCGCGAAGAACACGAACATGGTGCTCACGCTCGCGCTCTCGTACGGCGGCCGCGAAGAGCTGGTGCAGGCGGCGAAACGGCTGGCGCAGAAAGTCGAAGCGGGAAAGCTGAAGGCGAACGACATCGGCGAGAAAGAATTGTCGGCCGAGCTGTGGACGGCAGATCTTCCCCCGGTCGACCTCGTCATCCGCACCAGCGGCGAGCACCGCATCTCGAACTTCCTGCTGTGGCAGTCGGCATATGCCGAGTTCGTCTTCACCGAGTCGCTGTTTCCCGACTTCCGTTCGCCGCAGCTGCTCGATTGCCTCGAAGCCTTCCAACGCAGAGACCGCCGCTTCGGGCAGGTCTCGTCCCGCAAGGCCAAGTGACTGACAAGAACAAGAACCTGATCATCCGCCTCGCCTCGGCGTTCGTGCTGCTGCCGGCGATCCTCTACCTGCTCTACCGGGGCGGCTGGTTCACGGCGGTGCTGCTGCTGTGGGGCGCGTCGGCAGCGGCGGGCGAGTACATCAAGATCACGCTGAAGGAAGTCTCGCCCATCGGCTGGTTCACCCTCATCGTCGCAGGCCTGATGCCGCTGACCGTGGTGTGGCAGCCGTACGAACCTGCGGCGCTCGTCGGCGGGCTGATTGGGGTGGTGATTTTTGCGGCGTGGCTGTGGCACCTGCTCAAGGGCCCGTTGATGGAAGCGCCGACCCGCGTCGCGCACCTCGTCACCGCGCTGGTTTATTGCGGCGGCGGCATGACCGCGTTGATGACGGTGCGGATGCAGCCGGACGGCGGGTGGTGGGTGGTGTGCGCGCTGGTCGTGACGTGGATGAACGACACGATGGCGTATTTTTCGGGGCGACTCTTCGGGAAGCACAAGCTCTACCCGGCGGTGAGCCAGAACAAGACGTGGGAAGGGTTTGCCGGCGGCATGGTCGGCAGCATCCTCGGCCTCTTCATCGTGAAGATCTGGTTCTTCACCGCGATGACCCCGCTTGACTGCGTGGTGATGGGAATCCTGGGCGGCATCCTCGGGCCCGCGGGCGACCTGTGCGAGTCGATGCTCAAGCGCGCGTACGACGTGAAGGACTCGGGGAAAATGATTCCGGGCCACGGCGGAATGCTCGATCGCATCGATGCGTTGCTGTTCAACGCCCCGATGGTGTTGCTGTGGGTCCAGTTCGGGCGCGTGGCACTGCACCAGTGACAAGGTTAACCTGACCGCACATGTCGGCGATCCAGAACACCCTCTTCTTCATCATCTTTCTGGGCGTCCTCGTGACCGTTCACGAGCTCGGTCACTTCCTCGTGGCCAAGGCCTGCAACGTGAAGGTGCTGAAGTTCAGCATCGGCTTCGGCCCACGCATCTTCGGCTTCACCCGCGGCGAGACCGAATACCGCGTCGCCTGGCTGCCGTTGGGTGGCTACGTGAAGATGGCGGGGCAGGAACCCGATGAAGACGTGGCGCCCGAGGACGTGGGTCGCAGCTTCCAGGCGCAGGCGTGGTGGAAGCGGGCGTTGATCGTAGTGGCGGGCCCGGCGTTCAACCTCATCTTTCCAATCATCGCGTTCTTCTTCGTCTACGTGGGGACGACGCAGGTCATCGCTCCTCGCGTGGGGTGGCTCGAGCCTGAGCTTCCGGCGGCGCGCGCGGGCATCAAGCCGGGCGACTACATCAAGAAGATCGACGGGAAAGAGGTGCGCAGCTTCGGCGAGATTCGCGAGCTCGTCTCGGGCGCCGCGAATCAAGACGTCACCATCACCCTCGAGCGCGACAAGCAGGAAGTCGTCGTCACGCTGAAGCCGATGATGACCACCGACCAGGATCCGATTGAGAAGGTGCAGCGCGGCCTGCTCGGCATCTGGCCCCGCGGACGTGCGGCGATCGTCGGAGTGCCTGCTGGCTCTGCGGCGGAAGCGGCTGGCCTTCGCACCTTCGATCGCATCCTCACCATCAACGGCACCGTGGTGAAGGACGAGCTCGAGTTCGAGACCGTGCTCGCGAAGGCGACCAACCCGCTCGAGCTCACCGTCGTGCGTTCGCAGCTGCAGCCTGTGGCCGGCGCCACGCTGGTCGTGCCCGAGATGGCGACCGTCAAGCTCGAGAAGGGTGAAGGGCACGGCTTCGCCGCATTGGGAATCGAATCCGGCGACCTCTACGTCTGGTCCGTCAGCCCCGGGACGCCGGCAGCGGAAGCGGGCCTGAAGCGCGGCGACCGCCTGGTGCGCATCAACAAGCACACGTTGAGCTCGTGGATGTCGGTCGAGCTCGAACTCACCGCGCTCGAGAAGACGCCCTTCGAGCTCGAGTGGAAGAGCGGGGCGCAGACGGCGGTGAAGACGCTGGCGCAGGCCACCATCACCTACGACGACGACTTCAAAAATCGCCTCACCCAGCTCGAGCTCGGCCTGCTCGAACGCCCGGCCTTCCGCGGAGGCCGCGACACCCTGGCCGGTGGGCCTGCCGAAGAGCTCGTCTCGTTGACGATGGGCCCCAAAGACGCGCTGGTCGCGTCGGTGAAGAACCTGCCGAAGATCATCCGCAAGATTGGGCTCATCTTCTACAAGCTGTTCACCGGCGACGTGCCGCTCGAGTCGGTGGGTGGCCCGATCATGTTGTTCCAGGTCGCGTCGAAGAGCGCCGAGCTCGGCGTCGAGACCTTCATCGGCAACATGGCGCTGGTGAGCGTGAACCTCGGCCTGGTCAACCTGCTGCCGATTCCCGTGCTCGACGGCTTCGCCCTGCTGGCCGCGTTGTGGGAAGGCATTCGCCGCCGCCCGATTCCGATCCGCGCCCGCGAGTACGCAAACCTGGTCGGGCTCGCGATGCTGGCCGTGCTGATGGTGCTCGTGTTCAAGAACGACATCACGCGCATGCTGCGGTAAGCGCCAACGCACTTTGCTGCTGGCGCTCGACACCTCCACCCTGACGTTGAGCCTTGCGCTGCTCGACCCCGCGTTGAACGTGGTCGAAGAAGTGTTCGTGCCCCCGCCGCGGCGCACCAGCGAAGTGTTGCCGGTAGAGATTGACGCGATGTTGAAGCGACACCAGCTGACCCCGCGCGCGCTCACCGGGCTCATCGCAGGGCTGGGGCCGGGCAGCTTCACCGGGCTGCGCATCGGGCTCGCGACGCTCAAAGGCCTCGCGTACGCGCTGAAGATTCCGCTGGCCGGCGTGTCGTCTCTGGCTGCCGTCGCGCTGCAAGGGCCCGAAGGCGAAGAGCTCACGTGCGCGGCGGTGGTGAAGAAGGGCGAGCTGTACCTGGGGCACTACCGGCGCGAAGGAGACACGGTGGTGGCTCTGGGCGCGGAGAAGGCGCTGTCGGTGCCGGATTTCGCAAAGGAAGCAAAGGGCCTCGTGCTGGGCCCAGCGGTCGCGACGTATGGCGAGCAGCTGAAGGCCCTGGGCTTGGCGCGCCTGCAGTCGTTTCCCGAAGTGCCGAGCGCGGTCTGCCTTGCCCGGCTGGCGAAGCTGCCCGCGGCGTTCGAAGCCGCTGCGATGTTCGCGCTCGAGCCGCACTACCTGCGGTCGTCGGGGGCCGAAGACAACCCGAAGTTCCCTCCGCTTCCCGGCCCCGAGCCGGGAGCGCGCTTGAAGGAAGACTGACAATGGCCGTTTCGTCCGAGATTGCGCTGGTCGGTGCCACCGGCATCGTCGGCCAGCAGGTGCTTCGCGCGCTCGAAGAGAAGGACCACCCGGCGCAGGGGCTCACGCTGTTCGCGTCCGAACGCACGCAGGGCGCCGAGGTCGAGTATTCGGGTGAGAGTCTCGAGGTCGAGCAGCTGCACAGTGAAGGCTTCCTCGGGATGAAGGCGGTGGTGCTCGCGTGTCCGCCCGAGGTGGCGAAGCCGCTGGCGATCGCGGCGCAGCAGAAGGGCGCGTGGGTCATCGATCTCTCGGGCGCGTTTCGCGACGACCTGAAAGTTCCGTTGATTTTGAGCGACGCAGACCCGCTGCTGCTCAGGCCGTTCGAAGGGCGCATCGTCACGCTCGCGATGCCGTCGGCCCAGGCGATTCTCGCCGCCCTCACCGGCGCGCAGACCACCGTCGGGCTGCAGTCCGCGCAGGTCACCGCCCTCTTCGGAGCAGCCTCTCGTGGCCAGCCCGGCCTCGCTGCTTTCGAACGCCAGACTGCGGCGCTGCTGAATGCAGGCGATGCCGAAGCGACGGTGTTTCCGCATCGCCTCGGCTTCAACCTCGTGCCGCAGGTCGGCGCATTCGATGGCGTGAACACGGCAGATGAAGCGGCGCTGAAGATAGAAGTCGCGCGGCGGCTCGGGCCGGTGCCGCTTTCGTGCACGCTGGTGTTCGCTCCGTTCTTTCACGGCACGATGCTGGTGCTCACCGCGCAGCTCGAGAAGCCGATGGAGGCCGAGGCGATTCGCGATCAGCTCAAGGCCGTGGCGGGCGTGAAGGTGCTCGATGCGCCGGCCGAGAACGTCTACCCGATGCCGATGCTCGTCACGGCCGACCCGGCGATTCACATCGGGCGCATTCGGGTCGACGGGCGGACCCTGCAGCTGGTCGCGGCGATCGACAACGCCGGCCGGGCGGGAGACGTGGCCGCGTCGCTGGCGATCAAGTTGGCGGCGAAGGCGTGACAAATTGGCAGCACCGGTGACA
>JAYUXE010001013.1:0-3250 GCA_043753165.1 Archangiaceae bacterium
GACGAACCCCGCGGTGGGTGCCACTGCGGCAACGAAGGTCTTCTCGCACCCGCCGCCGGCCTGCTGTTCGCGCTGCGCCGCCGCAAGCCCCGCACCGAATAGCCGGTTTGCAAACATTGCGGGGTTCCGCTGCGATCAAAATCGCCACAGTCGATGGTAACCGCGCGCAATGACAACCCCCCACCAAGGGCACGGCCTATGCGATCCGCCCCGGTCATGGCTCGGTTCAAGCTGCTGGTTTCGGTCGCGGTTCTCTTCGGAAGTACGGCATTTGCCGACATCGTCACCTTTCCGAAGGGCTCGCTCATCATCCCTGAGCAGTCCAGCTTCCAGACCCCGTGCGGAAGTCTCGCGTCGTACGGCCTGGTCTATCGCCTGCTGCTCGCGAACCAGCCCGGCGGCTACTTCGACCCCGTCACCAACCCCGGCCGTACCCCGATTACGGTGTACTGGGTGGTGGGCGGCACGAAGACGTCGCCCAACCGGTGCGTGCCCACCAACAAGAGCATTCCGCCCGACGGTTCGGCGTGGAACGCAATCGGCTCGCCCGGCTACAACGACGGCTGCGACTTCGCGATCTCGAACTCCATCGAACAGCCCGTCACCCAGGTCGACTACTCCGTCAACCCGTGGACGACCGGCCCGATGGACGGCCTGTTTCCCATCACCAACCTCGAGATGCGCACGCCGTCCATCGTCGGCAAGGATGTTCACCGCTCGTTGGCTGGCTTTCGCTTCATCGCACTGACCTTCACGGGTCCCGTCGGCACGACCTTCGACGCGGCGACCATGGCCTACGGCGCGGGCTCCTTCGTGTTTTCCGACGCGACCATCACCGTCACGGGCACCGGCGCCGGCGCCAACAACACCGTGCGCATCTTCGACTCGAACAACACCGAGCTCTCAAGCAGCAACTCGGATGCGCTGGGCGTGTGGTCCGTCACCATCAATGTCGCCGACGCCAACAGCTTGTCGCCGAACCTGCCGACGGCTGCCGTGCCGGGCACCAAGGTCTGGTTCAGCGTCTTCCCGGTCGGTATCAACTACACCGGCGTGAAGACGCCGGAAGCCATCCCCGCGTATCCGAAGGTCACCGCGCTGACCAAGGCCAGCGGGTTCACCGACATTCAATACATGGGTGGGCCCTTCGTCATCCACGCGTCCGACGCGCAGCAGGTGATCGAGTTCATCCAGAACGGTGACGGCATTCGCACCAAGATTCCGGCGGCCGCCGTGGGCGCTGTGCCCGCCCGCACCGTCGACGTGCTTTCCGAGTTCACCGGCAACCTGAGCTCGGTCGCGAGCCTCAAGGCCCGCGCTGGCGGCTTCTTCGACGTCTGCACCGGCCCCAAGCTCACCATCAACGGTCTCTTTCCCAGCGGCGCGTCGCCCGGCACGGCCCACTACGTCAACATGCACCAGGCACTGATTTCGTTCTCGGCGAACGTCAGCCGCCGCCTCGGTGTCGCTCCGCCGAAAATTGCGCTGCTCAATCGCCAGAGCAATGGCGACTCGACGGGCGCCTCGTCGGTGTCCGGTCTGCTCATTCTCGACGCGTACCTCGGAAACGCGGGTCTCTATCTGACCAACAGCCTCACGAACGTGGACTCGGGCGGGTGTCCCCCGGGCACGCAAGAGACCTGCGCCGTCAATGGCAGCACCGCCGGCACCAAAAACGGCGGCTTCATCTACGACAACATCGACGCCAACGGCGACCTCGTGCCCCAGGTGGGGCTGCCCAATGGTGTGCTCGGCACCAAAGATGCGTTTGGCCAGAACGTCTACGGCGTCATGTGGTCGCCGCACTGGGAAACGAAGAACAACCCCAACAACGGCTACTCGTACCAGTCTCCCGGAGGACCCACAGGCGAAGCGGCGATGAAGAACATCGCCTCGTTCTTGAACTTGCCGGGCAAAGGCCTGATGGGCCAGTGCGCGAGCATCGGCAGCTACGAGGGCAGCGGCGGCATCCAGGCGTACGGCGACCCTGACACGCACTTTCAGTTCGACGACAAGCTCGAGACGAACAAGCTGAAGTCAGACGAAGGCAAGTGGGAAGGACGGAACTGCACCGACCCCAACTACCCGAACAACCTCAACGCCGCCTGTTCGGCCCTGGGCGCCACCGCCGCGACCTGTGCCGCCAACATCGATGCCGCGAAGGAAGGCTGCATGGTCTGGGACAACAACATCAGCGAGTTCTCACAAATCGGCGACTACCACTTCGTTCAGACGTCGGGCGCCATCAGCTCGTACAAAGCGAAAAACGGGCGAACGGCGAACTCAGCCACCCGCACCCTCGCCACCACGTGGATGAACTACGCGCCCGGCGATTACCCGGCGGGTGGCTCGTGCAACGTCGCGCTCGACAGCTGTGACAACGGCTGGAACATCTTCAGCATCGGCAACAAAGACAACGACGTCACCAAAGGCACCATCGTCTACGTCGCCGGTCACGACTACCAAATCTCCACCGTCGGTACCCGCATCATTCTCAATACGCTGCTGAACCTCGGCCAGCAGCCCAACTACTCGAACCGCGCCATCTCGGCCCCGACGCTGTACATCGACAAGAACGGTGCCCGCGACGCGGCCGGTACCGCGGTGATGACTCCAGTGCCGCTCGCTTTCACGGGTGTCTACAACCTGATCGCTGGCGTCTCGAACAGCCGCTTCACCTATTCGTACAACGTGGGCTCGCAGTGGATTTTCCCGAAGACCACCGGCAACCTCTACGAGCGCCCGCTGATTGACGTCGGCGCCGTGCAGAAGTTCGCCACCGGAACCACGGCCTTCAACAGCAACGTCTTGTGGGACGCGCACGGCCAGCTGGGCGCAATCTACGGTGGCAATGCTTCGGCGCGAAACCTGTTCACCTACGTGGGCGGCTCGATCGTCACCAACGCCGCCTACCCGCGCGGGGGCTTGCAGAAGAACTGGGTCCCTGCCCCCATCGAGGCTTCCGAGGTCGACGGGGCAGGCTGCGTCGACGTGCTCTCGTTCGGCATGGTCAACGACGGCAAGCACGCGCCCTACTACGGCCTCGTGCCGACGGGCCCGGACACAGTCTGTGACGTCTATCAGTCGACCCAGCTCATCCCGGTCGTCGGCAGCGTCGCCGCCACTCCGGCGAACAAGGCGCTTCTCGCGTTGCCGGCCAGCCGCGACACGGTGAAGGGCATGCTGCAGGTCGTGCAGGGTTATTGCTTCGCGACCACGGCGCAGAAAGACGGTCTGGGCACGGTCACCA
>JAYUXE010001014.1:0-7578 GCA_043753165.1 Archangiaceae bacterium
GTGGGCCTGGCGATCGTGATCGCCGTTTACCGAAGCCGGGGCACCGTCAACATCGACGAGCTCCAGACGATGAAGCACTAAGGGCCGAAGACAATGATCGACTGCCAGGACTACATCACCTTCTCGCAGTTCTCGTCCGGCCACGGAGTCTTCCAGGCGACGAACTGCTTCTTCCAGCACGCGCCGATGACGGCTGAAGCCGCGGGCTGGAGCTTGTGGATGATCATCGCGCTGCCGCTGCTGGGCGCTTTTCTCAGCGGCGTCTTCGGCAAGGCGCTGGGCCGCGCGAACGTCCACCTCATCACCTGCGGCGCGGTGTTCGGCAGCTTCCTCGTCTCGCTGATCGTCTACTGGACGGCGGCGGACTACGGCACCGCGGCGGCAAACCCCTACGCGATCGAAAGCCTGCACTACGCCGTGCGGTACGACTTCGGCACCTGGTTCTCGGCGGGCGACTTCAAGGTGAACTTCGGGCTGATGGCTGACCACCTGTCGGGCACGATGCTGCTCGTCATTACCGGTGTCGGCTTCCTCATTCACCTCTACGCGACTTCGTACATGTCGCACGACCCCGGCTACTGGCGTTTCTTCGCGTACCTGAACCTGTTCGTCGCGATGATGCTGACGCTGGTGCTGGCCGACTCGCTGGTGTTGCTCTTCGTCGGCTGGGAAGGCGTGGGCATGTGCAGCTACCTGCTCATCGGCTTCTGGTACGACGACGCGCAAAAGGCGTACGCGGGGCGCAAGGCATTCATCGTCAACCGCATCGGCGACTTCGGCTTCCTCATCGCCTGCTTCCTGCTCGTGCTCTTCGTGCAGGCATTCGCGCAGCAGGCCCGCGTGGAAAGCTACCCAATCGGCCGCGATGGCGGGTCGCCGCTGCAGGTGCAGGCAACGTTCAAACAGGGCCTCGCCACCAATGGTCCGTTGGGCTTCATGGGCCTCGAAGAGCTCGCGAAGGCCTCGCCCAACGAGCTGAAGAACACCATCGCCGAAGGCCCGCTGCGCGGCCACACGTTCAACGGCGTGCTCACCGTCATCCTCCTCTGCTTCCTGCTGGGAGCGGCCGGCAAGTCTGCGCAGCTTCCCCTGTTCGTCTGGCTGCCGGACGCGATGGCCGGCCCGACTCCGGTGTCCGCGCTGATTCACGCCGCGACGATGGTGACCGCGGGCATCTACCTGTTCTGCCGCATGAGCTACTTCGTCGTGCTGTCGCCGTTCGCGATGGCCTTCATCGCCATCATCGGCGCGCTCACGGCGCTCATCGCCGCGCTGATTGCCTTCGCGCAAAATGACCTGAAGAAGGTGCTCGCCTACTCGACCGTGTCGCAGCTGGGCTTCATGTTCATGGGCATCGGTGCCGGCCTCTTCTGGGCGGCCTTCCTGCACGTCGTCACCCACGCGTTCTTCAAGGCCTGCCTGTTTCTCTCGGCCGGCAGCGTGATGCACGGCAACGGCGACGAAGGCGACATTCGAAAGCTCGGCGGGCTTCGCAAGCAGCAGAAGCTGACCTGGCTTGCGTTCGCGGTCTCGACGCTGGCCATCACGGGCATCGTGCCGCTGTCGGGCTTCTTCTCGAAGGACGCCATCCTTCACGGCCTGCACACGCACGAGCTGTTCGGCTACGAGCACGTGCTGCACTACGTCTGGTACATCGGCCTCGCCGCCGCGCTGTGCACCGCCTTCTACATGACGCGCCTGTACGTGCTGACGTTCGAAGGCGATCGCGCACCGGACGCGAAGCTGGCCCACGCCCACGAATCTGACGGGACGATGACGGGCGTGTTGCTGGTGCTCGCGTTCCTCTCGGTCGCAGCGGCGGCGCACGGCATTCCCTTCATGGAAAACGTGGGCGGGAACAAGCTGCCGAAGCAGACGCTGATGGAAAACTTCTTGAGCCCCGTTTTCGCGACGGCCGACACGCTGATGGAACGCCAGGGCACGGTGATTCTGCCCGAGATGGCTGAGCGCCTGAAGCTGCCGTGGTCGGGCTGGGGCATGGCCTGGGCGATCGCGCTGTTCGGCGGCGCCGCGGCCGTCGTCCTCTACACCCGCGTCTTCAAGCGCGGCCAGGTGCTCACGGGCCCGTTGGCGGCGCTGCAGAAAATCAGCCTCAACAAGTTCTACATCGATGAGCTGTACGACGCCGTCATCGTGAAGCCGGTGAAGTTCGTCAGCTTCGTGTTCTTCAAGGTCATCGACTCGATGCTGATCGACACCGTCGCGGTGCGCGGCACGGCGTGGGTGACGGTGCGGCTCGGCAGCATGCTGCGGTACTTCCAGAGCGGTGACGCGCAGGGCTACGCCGCAGTGATGGCGCTCGCGCTCGCCGCGGGCATCGGCTGGGCGCTGATGCAGGTGGTGGGCAAATGAACTGGTTCGATTTCAACACGTCGTACGAGTCGCGTGGCCTCAACGCCGTCATCTGGCTGCCGATGGTGTTTGCCCTGCTGGTGCTGATGTTGCCGAAGGGCGACAAGGGCCAGATTCGCGTCGCCACGCTGGTGGCAATGATTGCGGACATGGTGGTGGCCATCTGGGCGTTCGCGCGCTTCCAGCCGGGCGGCCGCGAGTTCCAGCTCGAGTTCCGCATGCCGTGGATTGACGAAATCGGCGTGAGCTACCACCTGGGCGTCGACGGGCTGGCCGTGAGCCTCGTGCTGCTGACGGGCATCCTGGGTCCGCTGGTGGTGATGAGCTCGTGGAGCTTCGTGCAGGAACGCGTGAAGGAATTCCACCTCGCGCTGCTGTTGCTGCAGACCGCGATGATGGGAGCGCTCTGCTCGCTCGACACCCTGCTCTTCTACGTTTTCTTCGAAGCGATGCTGGTGCCGATGTACCTGCTGATTGGCGTGTGGGGCAGCGAAGAGCGGCAGATGGCCGCGATGAAGTTCTTCCTCTACACCTTGGTCGGCTCGCTGCTGATGCTCGTCGCGATGCTGTCGGTGTACTTCGTGGCGCAGCCGTCGGGCATGCGGTCGTTCGACTTCGGTGCCATCTACAACGGCCTCATGATGGCCTCGCGCGAAGTGAGCCAGTGCATGAACGCGGCGGGCAACGGCGTCTGCGACCCGGCGAGCCTGTCGTCCGCGGGTGCGGCGCTGCTGCGGTTCGGCCCCTACATGTTCTTCGCCTTTGCGCTCGCGTTCGCAATCAAGGTGCCGATGTTCCCGGTACACACGTGGTTGCCGGACGCGCACGTGCAGGCCCCGGTGGCTGGTTCCATCGTCCTCGCCGGCGTGATGCTGAAGATGGGCACGTTCGGCTTCTGGCGCTTCGCCGTGCCGCTGTTCCCCGCTGTCGCGCGCCACTGGCAGACCCCCATCGCCGTCCTCTCGGTCATCGGCATCGTCTACGGGGCGCTGATGTGCCTTGCGCAGCGCGACATCAAGAAGCTCATCGCGTACTCGTCGGTGAGCCACATGGGCGTCTGCATGCTCGGCATCATCGCGTTCACGAAGGAAGGCGCGTCGGGCAGCGCGTACCAGATGCTGAACCACGGCGTGTCGACGGGCGCCCTGTTCCTTCTCTTCGGCATGCTCTACGAGCGCCGGCACACGCGGTTGATGAGCGAGTACGGCGGCATCGCAAAGGTGATGCCGGTGTTCACCACGTTCTTCCTCATCATCACGTTCAGCTCGATTGCAGTGCCAGGCACCAACGGCTTCATCGGCGAGTTCCTGGTGCTGCTGGGCACGTTCAAGTCGAAGCTGCACTTCGCGTTCGGCGCGCTGGCGGCGACCGCGGTCGTGCTGGGCGCGGCGTACATGTTGTGGATGGTGCAGCGCGTGTTCTTCGGGCCGCTGGCGAACCCCGAGAACAAGGTGCTCAAAGACTTGAACAAGCGCGAATTGGCGGTGGCAACTCCGTTCATCGTCCTCGTGCTGGTGATGGGCCTCCACCCGCAGCCGATTCTCGACGTCATCGCTCCGTCGACTGACCGGTTCGTCGCGCGCGCCCTCTGGGCCAGCGATGACAGCAACCTCGACGAGCAGGCAGTGAAGGTGCGGACGCGGCCGAACCCGACTCCGTTGATTCCGACCCCTGGCATTCCGATGCGTGAGGCGCCGAGGGCGTTGGGCGCTCCGGTGATGCCGACGCTGCGCCAGATGCCGCCGCGCATCATGCAGGCCCCGATTCCGCAGCCCACGCCATGAACATCCCTTCTTTCTCGCTCGACGAGTTCTCGACGCTCATCCCGACGGCGATTCTCGTCAGCACGGCGATGCTGCTGATGCTGACCGAGGTCTTCCTTGCCTCGAAGACGCGCACCTACCAGGCCATCATCGCCACGGTGGCGTGTGCGCTGGCCGGTCTGTTCTCGCTCGACAATGCGTTCATGCCGGCCCGCAGCGTGCTGCAGGGCTTTGCGGTGCTCGACCCGTTCAGCAGCTTCCTGACCGTGGTGGTGTGCCTGGGCACGGGCCTCGCCGTGTTGTTGTCTGCGGGCTTCCTGCAGCACCGCAAGGCCGAGCGCGGTGAGTTCTATGCGCTGATGCTGTTCGCGGCGGCGGGCATGTCGCTGCTGGCATTGTCGGCCGAGTTCGTCACGCTGTTCGTGAACCTCGAAGTGATGTCGATTGCCACCTACGCGCTGACGTCGTACCTGCGCCGCGGCCCGCGTCCGGCCGAAGCCGGCTTCAAGTACTTCATCCTCGGGGCCTTCTCTGCCGCGCTGATGCTGTACGGCGCCGCCCTGCTCTACGGAGCGACCGGCAGCACCAAGTTCTCGGCCGTCGCCGCCGCGCTTCCCGGCGCGATGGCCACCCAGCCGTGGATGGTGACGATTGGGTTCGGGCTGGTGGCGATTGGCTTCTTCTTCAAGATTGCCGCCGTCCCCTTCCACATGTGGACGCCCGATGTGTACGAGGGTGCCCCGACGCCGGTGACGGCGCTGATGTCGGCAGGCGTGAAGGCCGCGGCGTTCGTCGCGCTGGTGCGCGTGTTCCTCGCGATTTCCCCGGCGATGGATCCACAGGTTCCGTTCGTGATGTTCAGCGCGCTCGCGGCGATGACGATGGTCATCGGCAATCTGCTCGCGCTGCCGCAGCGCAACGTGAAGCGCATGCTCGCGTACTCGTCGATCGCGCACGCGGGCTACATGTTGATTGGCGTGGCGGCGCTGTTCGCTCCGGTGAAGTCGGCGGCCACAGTGGGCGTGTTGAGCGTGACTCCGCTGCTGGGCTCGAAGGTCACGGTCGCGGCCGACGTGTACAAGGCGATTCTCTTCTACGCGCTGGCGTACACGGTCACGTCGCTGGGCTCGTTCGGCATCGTCGGCGCGTTGGAACGCCGGGAAGACGAGACGCGCGGCAACACGTGGGACCTCGACCGCTTCGCCGGCCTCGCACAGCGCAAGCCGGCGTGGGCACTGGCGATGGCGGCGTTCATGTTGTCGCTGGGCGGCATTCCCCCGACGGTCGGCTTCATGGGCAAGCTGCTCATCTTCCGCGCGGGCGTCGATGCAGGCCTGCTGGGCCTTGCGGTGCTCGGCGTGCTCGCGAGCGCGGCCGGCGTCTACTACTACCTGCGCGTCATCGTTTACATGTTCATGCGCCCCGCGGCCGACGGCATGCCGGTGCTCGAGCGGACGTGGACCACCGAGCTTGCGCTGGCGACGTGCGCGATTGGCGTCGTCTGGCTCGGCATCGCGCCGGGCACCGTGAGTGCGTGGCTGTCGCGCGCGGGCATGGTGCTGGGCGGCTGACCGCTTGGCGACGAAGCGCGAAGTCCTCGAGGTCGAAGTCGAAGGGAAGGCGCTGACGCTGTCGAACCAGGCGAAGGTGCTGTACCCCGAGGCAGGCTTCACGAAGGGCCAGGTCGTCGACTACTACCGGCGCATCGGGCCTGTGCTGCTGCCGCACCTCAAAAACCGCCCGCTGACGCTGAAGCGCTTTCCGAACGGCGTGAACGGCATGTCGTTCTTCGAGAAGAACGCGACCAAGTCCCGGCCCGAGTGGGTGCAGACGGTGCCCATCTACGGCTACGGCCGCGGAGAGGACCTCAACTTCGTGCTCTGCAACGACACGCCGACGCTGGTGTTCGTCGCGAACCTCGCGGCGCTCGAGCTTCATCCTTCGCTGTCGCACGCGCCGAAGGTCGAGGTGCCGTCGATGGTGGTGTTCGATTTGGACCCGGGACCTCCCGCGGACCTCGTCACGTGCTGCAAGGCGGCGCTGGCGCTGCGCGAGATGTTCGACAAGTTTGGGGTGAAGGCGATCGCGAAGACGTCGGGCAACAAGGGCATGCAGCTGTACGTGCCGTTGAACACGCCCACGACGTACGACGAGACGAAGGCCTGGGCGCGCGGCATCGCCGAGCTGCTGCACGAGAAGCTGCCCGACCTGTTCGTTTCCGAGATGAAGAAGAGCGTTCGCGACGGGAAGGTGTTTCTCGATTGGAGCCAGAACGACTTCAATAAGACGACCATCTCGGTCTACAGCCTGCGCGCACGTGAACGGCCGACCGTGTCGACGCCGATTTCGTGGGAAGAAATCGAAGCCTGCGACCGCAGTGGCGACAAGTCCCCGCTGGTGTTCGAAGCCCCGCAGGTGCTCGAGCGCGTCGAGAAGCTGGGTGACTTGTTCGCGCCGGCGCTGACGCTGCAACAGGAACTGCCGGCCGAGCCCCGGGTGGCGACGAAGACGCGGTCGCCGCGGGCGAAGAAGGCCTAGCCCTTCACGATTTTCAACACGCGGTCCTTCGTCGCGGGACAGTTGCCACGGCCGTCGCAGTTGCTCGTGGTGATGAAGAGCTCACCGCTGGGCGAGACGATGACCTCGCGGATCCGCCCGAGCGTGCCGTTGAAGTAGACCTCGTGCGAGGCGACCTTGTTCGCGGCATCGAGGACGACGCGGTGCAGGTGCGTGCTGCCGAGAATTCCCATCAAGACGCTGCCCTTCCATTCGGGAATCCCGTCGCCGCGATAGACGGCGAGCCCACCCGGAGGAGCGGCCTCGTTGAACGTGAGCCGCGGCGTGACGAAGCCGGCTGAGGTCTCGCACGAGTAGATGGTCGGCCAGCCGAGGTTGTCGCCCGCCCTGGCGATGTTCAGCTCGTCGTGGCCGCTGCGCGAGGTGTCGCCCGATGGGCCGTGGTCCGAGACGACCAGCGTCTTGTCGTCGAGCCAGTCGAAGCCCTGGGTGTTGCGCACGCCGAGCAGGAACGCCGGATTCCCAGAGGTCGGATTGTCAGCCGGAATCGCACCGTCGGCGGTGAGCCGCAACAGCTTGCCGTTGGGGCTCGCCTTGTTCTGCGCGCGGTCGGGCTCACGCGCGTCACCGACGCCGACGTACAGCATCCCGTCGGGGCCGAACTTGATGCGGCCACCGTCGTGGTAGGTGGCCGCCGACGCGCCTTCGAAGACCACCTTGTCGGACGCAGCGGTGAGCCCGTCGGCCGCGAGCTTGAAGCGCTCGACGCGGTTCGCAGGGGAGCCGCCGACGTCGACGGTCTCGTAGACGTAGAAGAAGCGGTTGGTCGCGAAGTCGGGGTGAAGGGCGATGCCGAGCAGGCCGCTCTCGGCCTGGCTCGAGACGTTGACGCTGACGACCGGGGTGGGCAGCAGCGCGCCGCTAC
>JAYUXE010001015.1:0-3241 GCA_043753165.1 Archangiaceae bacterium
CGGGTCCGCTTAGGCCCGATTGGCCGCGTGGCCTGTGACATCGCCGGAAACATCAGGCAACGAACGCTTCACATAAGTGGGTCCTACTCATCGCTGCTCTTCACCAGCTGGTACTTGTGCAGCAGCGAGTACAGGTGCTTGCGATCGAGCCCTGCGTCGCGCGCCGCGCGGGCGATGTTCCCCTGCGACTTCGACAACAGCCGCGTCAGGTACTCGCGCTCGAACCCCCGCACCAGCTCGTCCTTACAATCTTTGAACGGGCCGGCGTACTTCACCGGCAGCTGCTCGCCTTCGACCTTCTCGGGCCCCGAGTAGTCGCGAAGAAACGCGTCCATCGCGAGCTCGGGCATGTCGGCCATGTACTTGCGGCGCTCGACGAAGTTCCGCAGCTCACGCACGTTGCCCGGCCACGTGTGGGCCAGCACCTTCTGCCGTTCGGCCTCCGGCAGTTTTTCCCACAGCGGCACTGCGGCCCAGGTGTCGACCAGCAGCGGAATGTCTTCCTTGCGATCGCGCAGCGGGGGCAACGCCACCGTGAACACCGACAACCGGAAGTAGAGGTCTTCGCGGAAGCGGCCCTTCTGCACTTCTTCCCACAGGTCTTTCTTGCTCGCGGCGATGACGCGCGTGTCGAACTTGATTCCCGCGTTCGAAGAGCCGACCCGGCGGAACTCGCGATCTTCCAGCGCACGCAGCAGCTTCGGCTGAAGCTCGAGTGAAAGATCGTCGATCTCGTCGATGAACAGCGTGCCGCCGTCGGCCGCCTCGAGAAAGCCTTTGCGCTGGCTCACTGCGCCGGTGAACGAGCCCTTCTCGTGACCGAACAGCTCGGACTCGATCAGCTGATCCGGCACCGACGCGCAATCGAACACCACGAACGGGCCCTGCGCGCGCGTCGACAGCTTGTGAATCGTCTTCGACGCCGCGCCCTTGCCGCAGCCCGTCTCGCCAATCAGCAGCAGCGTCGATTCCGTCGGAGCGATGCGCTTGATCAACGCGAAGATCTGCCGCATCGGCGTCGACTTGCCGACCAGGTCGACCAGACGGTCTTCCTGCAGCGGCGACACGTCCAGCGCCTTGAGGCTCGGCTGAAACCGCAGCTGCACGTCGCCAATCTCGAGCATCGCGCCGGGCTTCAAGTACCCCTCGCGAATCTGCGCGCCCTCGATGAACGTGCCGTTCGTGCTGCCCTGGTCCTGCACCAGAAACTGTTCACCGTGGCGGCTCAACACCGCGTGGTTCCGGCTCACCGTCGGGTGGTCCAGCACGATGTCGTTCTCGGGCGCCTTTCCAATCTTCAGCAGCTTTCCCATCGGGAAGCTCTGGCCCTTCGAGTCCGTGTTGAGCAACACGAGGTGAAACTCTTGCGAGGCGATGCCGTCAATCTTTGCGCGCAGCCCCAGCACGGTGCGTTGGGGAATGCCACCTCGGGGATTGGCGGGGGTCGTCATGGAAGCAGCGCGGGATTGTAGGGGGTAGTGTGGGGCGCGTCATGCCCTTGTCGTTGGTAGGCCTCGATCTCGCCAGTGCCTTTTACGTCCGGCAGGCCGGGAAAGAGGCCACGCGCGTGCTCGTGCTGGGCAGCGCCGACGGCCGGGTCGCCTTCGCGCTGGGCGGTCGTGGGCACCGCGTGGTGGCCGTCGAGCCGTCGTTGCGCATGCACACGACCGCCGCCGAAAATCGCACCGACACCACTGCAGCCGTGACGCTGGTGAACGCGGATCTGCGCTCGGTGCGGCTGGAAACGAAGTTCGGGGTGGTGGTCGCTCCGCAGAACGCGCTGGGGTTGATGGGCAGCCCGGACGAGCTCGAGGCGGCGCTGGCGACGGTGCGGTTCCACCTCGCAGACGATGGCGTGTTCGCGTTCGACCTGCGCAGCGACCTGGACACCGACTCGAGCCCGCTGGGCCGGCCCGCGTTCGCTGCGCACATGCGCGAAAGGGCAGGGCAATCGGTGCGGCGCCTGCGTCGGCACGCGTTCACTCCCCAACAGGTCGACGCCACGCTGGGCCGCGTCGGGCTCGAGGCGCGCGAACGGTACGGCGATTTCCTCTCGCGCCCCTGGGAAGACGCCGACGCGCAGCAGGTCGTGGTCGCCGGCGCGAAACCCGGGTAGGGCGACGAACGTATGAGCACTGTGAAGCCGCCGAAGGAAAACGAAGTGACGCCCGAGGCGCTGTACCTGCGCCGCCGCGAGTTCATCAAATCGGCCGGGCTGTTCGCGGCGACGGCGGCAGCGATCGGCGGCGGCGTCCTCGCGCTCACCGGCTCGGGAAAGTCGAAGGTGAAGCCGCCGCCCGAAGTTGCGATTCCCGGCGTGCAGCCCGCGGCCCCGCTGACGATCGCGAAGAAGGGCGAGTACGTCGTCGACGAGGCGCTGACCCCGCTGGACGACGTCTCGACCTACAACAACTTCTACGAGTTCGGCCTCGACAAGGACGAGCCGGCGCAGAACGCGCACACGCTGCGCCCGCGCCCGTGGACGGTGGAAATCGCCGGCGAAGTCGACAAGCCGCGCCGCATCGACCTGGACGCGCTGATCAAGTCCGTCGACCTCGAAGAACGCATCTACCGGATGCGGTGTGTCGAGGCGTGGTCGATGGTCATCCCCTGGCTCGGCTTCCCGCTGTCGGCGTTGCTCGCGCAGGTCGAGCCCACCTCGGCCGCGAAGTTCGTCGCGTTCACCACGCTGCACGACACCGAGCAGATGCCGGGCCAGCGCCAACGTTCACTCGACTGGCCGTACATCGAAGGGCTGCGGCTCGACGAGGCGATGCACCCGCTGACGCTGATGGCGGTCGGCCTCTACGGCAAGCCCCTGCCCAATCAAAACGGAGCCCCCCTTCGGCTCGTCACCCCCTGGAAGTACGGCTTCAAGGGCATCAAGAGCATCGTGAAGATCGAGCTCGTGCGCGAGCTGCCGCCGACGACGTGGAACAAGGCGGCCCCCGGCGAGTACGGCTTCTACGCGAACGTGAACCCCGACGTGCCCCACCCCCGGTGGAGCCAGGCGTCCGAGCGCCGCATCGGCGAGCTGACCCGCCGCAAGACGCTGCCCTTCAATGGCTACGGCGATCAGGTTGCCTCGCTGTACACGGGCATGGACCTCAAGACCTGGTTCTGAGCGTCCTCGGGCGTCGTCACTTCGGCTCGGCGGGCACACGCTTCTGCTGCGGCCGGTACTTCAGCGGCGGCTCACTCAAGGGGTCAGGCGCGGGCAGAGCCTGCGACACCCCGGGCT
>JAYUXE010001016.1:0-3240 GCA_043753165.1 Archangiaceae bacterium
CTTCTTCTTCTCGCCACCGCCGCGTTCGCCCAGCTCGATGGGGGCGTGGTCGCGCCGCCCCGCCAGGTGCTCGTCGTCGCCGAGCCCCAGCAGGTGCAGTTGGGGGAGCCCTTCGTGGTGCGCGTCATCGTCACCCACGAAAAAGATCAGCGCGTCGACCTGCGCACGCCCGGCGACCTGGGCGACTTCGACCTCGTCGAATCGCGCCGCGCCCGCATCGACGGCGCAGAGTCCTCGACCACCACCTTCGACCTCAAGCTCTCGGCGTTCGTGATGGGGAAGCAGAAGACCCCCGACTTCACCTTCGAGGCCGTCGCCGGCAGCGCATTCGGCACGTTCCTCGCCAAAGGCACCGAGGTCGAGATCGTCAGCAGCCTGCCCGCCGACGCGAAAGAAAAAGGCGCCGGCCTCTTCGACGTGCGTCCCCCCGAAGAAGTCCCCGTTCGCACCTGGCGCCTGCTGTTCGCGCTCGCCGGCCTGCTCGCCGCCGTGGCGCTGGGCTACGGGCTCTACAAGTTCTCGAAGCGCCCGCGCGTCGTCTCGCCCCTCGCAATGAAGGCCGTTGAGCCCCTGCACGTTCGCACCATCGCCCTGCTCGACGCCCTTCGCGCGCTCGACCTGCCGGGCAATGGCAAACCGCGCGAGTTCTACTTCCAGCTGTCGGAAGTGCTGCGCGGCTACCTAGGTGAACGGTACGCATTCGAGGCGCGCGAGAGCACCTCGTCCGAGCTGCTCGACACGCTTCGCCGGCTGCACACGCCGAATCTGCCGTTGAAGGACCTGACCTCTTTCGTCTTCGATTCCGACCTCGCCAAGTTCGCCAAGGCCACGCCGACTGCCGACGAGTGCAAGGCGTCGCTGGAGTTCGCCTACCACGTCGTCTACGCGACGACCCCCGATGCCAAACGACCTGCAACTCTTCCATAGCCCGCAAGCGCTCTGGCTGTTGCTGGCCGTGCCCTTCATTCTCGGGTGGGCCTTCATCGAGCGAAAGCGGCGCGCGGTGCTTCGCTTCTCGGCGGCGGGCGCGCTGGTCGCCGGCGGTCGCGGCCTTCGTCCCTGGCTCACGTGGCTCTTGCCGGCGATGCGGGCGCTGGGGGTGAGCCTGGCCATCGTCGCGCTGGCCCGCCCGCAAGAACGTGACGCGCGCGTGCGAGATTTGTCGGTCGAAGGCATCGACATCATGATCGCCTTCGACCTGTCGACCTCGATGGAAGTCGCCGACTTCCGCCCGCAGAACCGCCTTCACGTGGCGAAAGACGTGCTGGTCGAATTCCTCGGCGGCCGCAGCAACGACCGCATCGGGCTGGTCGTCTTTTCCGGCGCGGCCTACACCCAGGCCCCGCTGACGCTCGACTACGGCGTGTTGAAGGAAGTGGTGAAGCAGCTGCGCACCCGGGTGCTCGAAGACGGCACGGCCATCGGCGATGCGCTGGCCACTTCGCTGAACCGCCTGCGCGACTCGGACGCCAAGAGCCGCGTCGTCGTGCTGATCACCGACGGCGACAACAACGCCGGCAAGATTTCCCCGCTCGACGCCGCAGCCATGGCGCAGGCGCTGAAGATTCCCATCTATACGATTCTGGTCGGCAAGGGCGGCAAGGTCCCCTTCCCCAGCGGGCAGGATCTCTTCGGCAACACGGCCTGGCGCGACGTCGACATCCCCATCAACCCAGAGCTGCTCCAGACGATTGCCCGTGACACGGGCGGCCAGTACTACCGCGCCACCGATCGCGAATCGTTGAAGAAGGGTCTGCAGGAAATTCTCGACTCGCTCGAACGCACGAAGCTGCTCGACGGAGGTGCCAGCGCCACCTACCGCGAAGATTTTCACGACCTGCTGTTCTGGGCCTTCGTGATCATCGCCGCCGAGCTGCTGCTGCGCGCCACGGTGTTCCGGGTGTTCCCGTGAACGTGCTCGCGGCCGAAGCTCCGTGGCGCTTCACGCTGCTCGGCTACCAGCTGGGCCTCGCGCACCCCTGGTACCTCGCGTCGATGGCGATCGCGGTTCTGCTGGGCGGGCTCGCCTTCGCGCTCGCGCTGGGCCGCCGCGCGCGCGTCGAGAAGTCGATTCCGTCACGGCTGTCGACCCTGACGCCCGGCGTGTCGATTCTCCGGCCCGCCGTGCAGTCGTCCCTCTATCTATTGGGCCTGCTCTGCTTCGGCTTCGCCCTCGCCCAGCCGCAGTGCGGCAGCCACAGCGAGCTCACCAAGCGCCGCGGCATCGATGTCGTCGTCGCGCTCGACGCCAGCCGTTCGATGCTCGCGCGCGACGTTCAGCCCTCACGGCTCGATCGCGCCAAGCTCGAGCTCACCACGCTGCTCGACGAGCTCAAGGGTGACCGCGTCGCCGTCGTCGCGTTCGCGGGGGATGCCTTCATTCAGTGCCCGCTGACCAGCGACTACGCCGCGGCGAAGATGTTCCTGCGCGCCGTCGACCCCGAGAGCATGCCCCAGGGCGGCACCAACATCGGAGCGGCGCTTCTTCTGTCGCGCCAGTTGCTCGACAGCGCCGACCGCGGCGCCAAAGACAAGGTCGTCGTCCTCATCTCTGACGGCGAAGATCTCGAGGGCGAGATCAACGAAGGCGTCGATGCGATGAAGGAAGCCAACGTCCGCGTGCTCGCCCTGGGCATCGGCAGCGAAACCGGCGAACCGATTCCCATTCTCAACAAGCGCAACGAGCTCGTCGGCTACAAGAAAGACGAGAGCGGCGCGACCGTGATGACCCGCCTCGATCGCGCCGGCCTCGAACGCATCGCCGAAGCCACCGGCGGCCAGTTCTTCTACCAGCCGAAGTCCGTCGCGATGGGCGAAGTCGTCCAGATCATCGACAAGATGCAGAAGTCCGAGCTCGAAAGTCGGCTCACCGTCAAATACGCCGAGATGTTCCAGCCCTTCGTCGCCGGGGGCCTCGCGTTGTTCGCCTTCGCCTTCCTGGTCGTCCCGTCGTGGCGAAGGAGGCTCGCGTGACGTCGGCCTTCGTTCTGCTGTTCCTCGCGATGGGCCCGCTCGAGAAGAACCACCCCCTGGTCGATCAGGGCATGGAAGCATTCGAGCGCGGCAACTACGACCAGGCGATCGAGAAGTTCAACGCCGCCGACAAAGAGCTGCCCAACAACGCCACCATCGCGTTCAACCGCGGCGTCGCCCTTCACAAGGCGGGGCAGAACGAAGAGGCGCTGAAGGCATTGAACCAGGCCCTGGCCCTCGACAAGGCCGGCGAGCTCGCGCAACGCA
>JAYUXE010001017.1:0-3240 GCA_043753165.1 Archangiaceae bacterium
CAGACGAGCAGGTTGAGCTCCCCGCGCAGCAGCGCCGCCTTCTGCACCGCGTCCTTTTCCGTGTTCAGGCTGCGCACCAGCGCGACCGCGTTCTTCTTCCCGCACGCAGGACACGCGACCTCGGTGTTCGAGACGAGGCTCACACCACGTCAATCCCCGGCTTGCCGCGCCGCAGCTCACCGATGACCGCTGCAAACACGCCCGCCTTCAGCAGCGCCGCCACGGCCTTGTGCTCGTCCTTTGCCGGCACCGCCGCCAGCAGCCCACCATTGGTCTGCGCGTCGGCGAGCACGTACCGCACGTCTTCGGGAAGCCCTTCGGGGAAGTCGACCCACTTCGCGACATGCTCGAGGTTCGTCTTCGTGCCGCCGGGAATCACGCCGTCTTTTGCGAGCTGGGGAATTCCTTCGAGCAGCGGCACCTGTTCCAGCGAAAGCAGCGCCCGCAACCGCGAGCCGCGCGCGACCTCGAGCAGGTGGCCCAGCAGCCCGAAGCCTGTCACGTCCGTCAGCGCGTTCACCTTGAACTTGCCCGACACGAAGACCTCGCCCGCGCGCTTGTTCAGCTGCGCCATCTGCGCGGTCACCTGCTTCACCAGGTCTCTGGACGCGAGCCCGCGCTTCAACGCCGTGGTCGCGATGCCCGTACCGATGGGCTTGGTCAGAATCAGCCGGTCGCCCACCTTGCCGCCCGAGTTCCGCAACACCTTCTTCGGGTGAACGAGGCCCGTCACCGCCATGCCGTACTTCGGCTCGGGCGACTGAATCGAGTGGCCCCCCAACACCGGAATCCCCGCCTCGCGCGCCTTCGAGGCGCCGCCCGCCAGAATCTCTTTCAAGATCTTCACCGGCAGATCTTTGGGGAAGGCGACGACGTTGAGCGCGAACAGGGCTTTTGCGCCCATTGCCCAGATGTCGCTCATCGCGTTGGCGGCGGCGATCTGCCCATACGCATACGGGTCGTCGACGACCGGCGGAAAGAAGTCGACCGTCTCGACCACCGCCATCGACGGGCTCAGCCGGTACACCGCTGCGTCGTCACTGGTGTCGTAGCCGACCAGCGCTTCCTTCGAACGGATGTTGGGCAGGCCCGCGAGCAATTCGGCCAGCACGTCGGGCCGCAGCTTGGCCGCGCACCCGGCACAGTTCGAGAGCGAGGTGAGCTTGACGGAACCGCGCCCGTCAGCCGCCACGGACGTAGTCCTTCTTGATCAGCTCGACCATCACCTCGGCGACCTTCAGGTCGTCCTGCGGCGAATGGTCCAGCACCCCGTTGAAGCTGCCGTAGTTGTGCACCAGCTGAAGCACGTCCAGCTGGTCGGGCGTGAGCTCGCGAAGTGGAGCCGCCATCGGCATCGTCAACGTCAGGCTCGACGTGATCGCCGGCAGCTGCGACTGGATCCGCTTCATCTCGTCCAGCTGGCGCAGCGCGTCCATCAGCAGCGCTTCCGTCGACGTGTCGAGCTCGACCATGAACTCTTGCGGATCCGGCGGGCGCAGCTCGAAGTCGCCCTGTTCCCACGTGATGATCCGGTTGAAGCTCTTCTGCGGCCCCAGCTCGTGGTTGTCGTCGATGCAGCAGTAATAGACCTTGCCCTGCCGCAGGTAGATGTTGCCCGTGTGCTCGTTGGTCACCGCGAGCACGCCGTTCTTCTTCGACGTGTGGAACAGCTGCAGCAGGTCAGGCAGCGGCACCTCTTCCAGCTTGCCGGTCATCGCCGTCTTGGTCTGCTTCGCCGACTGGATGATGGCGACCTCTTCCAGCTTCTGCTTCACCACCGCTTCGTCGAGCTCGGGCACGTTCGCGCCCTGACGCACCAGCTTCAGAATCGAGGTGCCGATGAGGATGCGGTCGCCTTCCTTGATTCGCGACGTCTTCACCTTCTCGCCGTTCACGAAGGTGCCGTTGGTGCTGCCCAGATCTTCAATCGTGATCTTCCCGGCCTGCAGCGTGATCTTCGCGTGCTTGCGCGAGACCATGTCTTCGACCAGCACCATGTCGAGCTCGCTCGAACGGCCGATGACGATCTGCTTCTCGGCACGCAGGGGAAACTCACCGCCCTGGTACTTGCCCGAAATGAACTTGAGAGCGAACCCGGCGTTCACGGTTGGTCGACCTTCGTGTTGTCCTTCACGTTGTCTTTCACGAGGTTCAGGTACATCTCAGCGCTGCGGTTGCCCGGGTTGCGTTCCAGCACGTCTTCCCAGCATTTGACCGCATCTTCGCGGCGACCGGCGGAATAGAGCGCGATTCCGTAGTGCACGCGCCCGGGAAGATAGTTGGGGTTGATCTTCAGGATTTCGTCGAACTGCGCCAGCGATTCGGCATGGTCACCCCTGTCGCGGCAAGCGTCGGCCAGCTTCAAGCGGATGTCGACGAACGTCGGGCACAGCCCCAGCGCGCGGCGGTACTCGCCAATCGCCTCGTCCAGCATCCCACTGCTCGAGAACACGTCGGCAATCTCGGAATACATGTTCGCGATCTTGCCCTTCACGTACGGGTCGATGCGATTGGGGCTCGACCGCTGCCGCGTCAACGCCGACTGGTAGACCTGCTTCGCTTCCTGGTACTTGCCCAGGTCGTTGTAGATGACCGCGAGGTTCAGCGCCGCATCGGTGTACGCCGGGTTGATGCGCAGCGCGGCCTCGAACGCCCGCTGGGCCCGGGCGAACTGACCCGCGTCGTGGTAGGCGATTCCGAGCATGTTGTAGACGTCGGCGAACGACTGGTTCTGCTCGACGACCTGGGTCAGATACTTCTCGGCTTGCGAGTACTGTTTCTTCTCGAAGTACCCCCGCCCGAGGGTCAACAGCTGCTTGAGCGCCTCATCCATCGGGGGTTCCACCTCGCACACGTTGCCCGCTCGCGAAGGACTGGGGCGTAGCCTACATGAGCCCATTCGGGAAGAAGAATGTCCCCCCGGCGGCGCGAAGATCCAGACGGCGGGGCCCGGCCGAACGAAACGGGCGGTCACGGCCGAACCCATCGAGGCGGTACTGCTCGCTGACCTGCACCTCGTCGCGTTCCAGCCGAATGAACCAGGCGTCGACCTTCAGCGTCCGTTCCATCAGCGCCAGCCACTGTTCGGCCTCGTCGCCGAAGCCCGCGTCCGGCGCGAGCGCCGCGAGGGCAGCCCGATTGCCCGCTTCAAGTGCCCGCCTTCGCGACTCGAGCGCCGTCACCACCGCCACCAGCCGCGGAGCGACCACCCCTTCCACCTTCCAGTCCGCCCCCTGCAAC
>JAYUXE010001018.1:0-3240 GCA_043753165.1 Archangiaceae bacterium
CTGCCCGTCGCCAACAGCGCCATCTCGACCTCCGGCGACTACGAGCGCTACTTCGAGCTCGACGGCGTCCGCTACGCCCACATCATCGACCCGCGCACCGGCTACCCCGTGCAGCACATGCGCAGCGTCACCATCGTCTCGAAAGAATCCTGGTACTCCGACGCGATCGCCAAGGGCGTGTTCGTGCTCGGCGTCGAGAAGGGGATGAAGCTCGTCGAAGACCTGCCCGACGTCGAAGCGGTCGTCATCGACGGCAACGGCGAGATGTTCATGTCGTCGGGCCTGGGCGGTACCCGCTGAGGCCTCGGGCCATTCAAAAAGAAGTGATCGGGTCAGCCGGCACCGGCAACTACTGGGCATGACCCGCATCCTCGCCTGCTGTCTTTTTCCTTTCGTCGTGGGCTGTGCGACCAACCTCTCTTCGCTGCAGACGGCCAAGACCTTGAATCCCGGGCAGATTCGGATCACAGGCGGCGTCGGCGGCTACATTCCGTTCGGCCAGCTGGTGAACAGCGCCAGCGAAGGCATCAAGGTCGGGGCCAAAGCCGCGGCGAAAAATGCCGACACCGGCAAGCCCTACGTGCTCACCGCCGACGACAAGGAAGCGCTGGGCACCGCGGCGATCGCGCTCGCATTGTTTCCGCCGTCGACCATCACCGAGCTCAACGGCCGCGTGGGCATCATCCGCAACCTCGACGTGGGCTTTCGGTACAGCGGCAGCTCGATTCGTGGCGACGTGAAGCTGCGCGTGCACCACAGCGGTGACCCGGAAGACTGGGACGAGCCGCGCGGGCGGTCGTATGACGTCGCGTTGGGGGCGGCGGTGTCGAAGTACATGATGAACGCTCCGATTGAGGGCGCGTTCGGTGGCGTGAAGCTCGACGACTTCAACCGGTGGGATCTCGAAATCCCCGTCTACTTCAACGCCGACTGGAACTCGCACATCGGCATCTACTTCGTGCCCAAGTTTCTCTACAGCCACACGACCCTGCGGCAGACGTTCTACGAACGCCCCTGCGAATGCTCGGAAGGCGGCACGCAGCCCGAGGTCGTCACCCGCGCGTCCGTCGACATGATGTTCTACGGCGCCACGATGGGACTTCGGTTCGGCGGCTGGCGCGTCAGCGGCATGCTCGAGATGACCGTCGGGAATACCGAAGCCAGCCCCGTGCTCTTCGGAAAAAAGCGCACCCTCGGCGGAGCGACCATTCAGCCCAACGTCGGGCTCGCCGTTACCTTCTGAGCGGCGTTGCGATTGCGACTCTTCGTCTCGATTCCGGGCGCCGTCTTTCGCCGGCGGCTTCGAAGGTACCCGCGCTCGCGGGACGCGACTGCCATGCCTCCTCGGTGCGCGTAGCCCTTCGGTGAGCGTTGCCGTGGACGCGCACGGTCAACTCGAGCGGCCTGTGGGTTTTCTCATCGGCCCTTGAGCCTTGACGGAAAGCAGCTGGGACGGGCGGCCGTGCCATCGCTGGCGCCGGCGAGCACTGTGGCGCTGCAGCGACGTCAGGACGTCGTTCTTGCTCCAACACGCTCCGGGAGTGATTGCCGTCTCTTAGAATAGTCGAACGGGTTATTTTAGCAGTGCCGCGCTGGGAAGCACTCGGTGCCCGCTGCCGAATCAGAGTGTCTCGAGGTACGCCACCAGCGCGCGCCGCTGCGTCGCATCCAGGTGGCTCGTGGTCCCCATGCGGTCGGCGTTGTTGTCAATCAGCGACGCCAGCGATGCTGCCGACCCGTCGTGAAAATACGGAGCCGTGCGCGCGATCGCCTTGAGGCTCGGCGTGTCGAACGATCGCGGGGCGCGGCGCACCATCGGCGGCGGCCGGAAAGCGGGCGGCGGCGGCGGCATCCGCATCGTCTCCTTGATCGGAGGCGGCATCACCCGCATGTCGAGCATCCTCCAAGCCAACTGCGCGCCCCGGAACTCCTGGCGCTCTGCGGCGCTCAGCGACCCGACGTCGTGCCGTTCGCCGTCCGTCGTCTCGAAGTCCGACGGGTGACACGCCGCGCAGCCCACCGTCGCGTCGTTGAAGATCTCTCGCCCCATCGCCACCAGCTCTGGCGCCTTCGGAGCCGGCGCACCCACCGGCCGCAAGCCCTCGCGCACGTAGCGTGTCAGCGCCTTCAGCTCGCGATCCTGCAGGCCATCACCTTCGAGTCGATCGACCATCGTCTGCATCAGATTCGACTCCAGCGTCTTCGCCGTGCCCAGCCAGTTGAACGGCCCCGTGCCTTCGAGGCGGTGCGCGAGCATCGGCGTCTGCCGCCGCGTGCCCTGCAGCGACCACACCCGCCCGTCTTCGCGCCCATCGGGGTGGCACGACGCGCAGGCCACGCTGTGGCTCGAGACCCGTTGATCCGTCGACGCGTGAAACAGCGCTTCGCCGACCCGTAGCTGCACGTCATTGCCCGGCGCGAGCGCCGACACCTTTGACGGAACCACCTGCTTCAGCCGCAGCGGGCGCATGAAGCTACCGCGGTCGAAGAGGCCTTCTCGAGAGGACAGCGAAGTGGTGCCGAAGTCATCACGTCGCGCGATCTGGGTGACACGGGGCGTGGGCACGGGTCCCGGCTCTGGCAGCTTCAGCTGGAACACCCTTCGGCTCAGCGCATCCGTGAGCGCGACCGTTCCGTCGTTCATGGCCGCTGCGCCGACCACGTCGACCTGCAGAGACAGCGGCTCTCCGTTCATGTCGAGGTAGCCACGCAGCTCGGGTGCCAGCTGCTTCCACAGCGACGGGTGCGTCTCGTCGGGGATTGAGAGACCGCCGGTCTCCCACGCGTAGCCCATTGACACCAGCGCGCCACGGCCGCGGCTGACGAGGTGAATCACCGCGTTGAGATGAAACGCCGCGATCGGCCCGTCGGCCTTTATCGACGTCAGGAAGCGGGCCGGCCGGTAGCCGCGGTCGAGCCAATCGATCGTGAAGAGCTGCGTCTCGATCGGGTCCGCCTGCGCGCCGCCGTAGCCGCCGCTGTTCACGGGCTGATCGAGGCCGGTGCGTGCGCGTTCGGCGACGACGACGATTCCATCGCCGATGGGCACGAGCAGCCGGGGTGAAAGGATCGTTGCCCGTTGCTGCGGCAGGTCGACCTGGCGCGTCTCTTCCTTCAGCGCCGCGTCGAAGAAGCGCACCGCGCGGTCGCGGCTCGAAGCAACGGCAAGTCCCGCTCGCGTCATCGCAATCGCCGTCGGTTCGTTTGCAAGATCAATGCGGGCGACTGGCTGCAGACTCG
>JAYUXE010001019.1:0-3239 GCA_043753165.1 Archangiaceae bacterium
AGCTCACGGCGGTTGGGCGCTTCGAAGTCGGGCAACCGGAAGTCGTCGATCGCCGAAACGTATTCGTCGTATTCATAGGGGCGACGCAGGTCACGCAGCCGCAGCACCCCCAGCGTCGGCGGAGCCGCCTGCGCCACCTCGACCAACGCATCCCGCGCCGTGTTCGTCTCGGCCCACTGCCGCTGCGCCTGCAACGCAATCAGCTCGCCGCGCGGGTCACCTTCGAGCTGCAACCGGTGGCTTTCGAAGCGCAGCGGTGAGCTCGTCAGACAACGGCATCGGTGGGCGACTTCTAATGCAGTGCAACAATTCCGGGGCGCAGTAGCGTCCGCACCGCCCATGTCCAAGAAGAAGCGCACCCCAGACTCGGAAGAGGGCTTCTCGACCCTGATTGAACGCGACTTCACCGCGCTCGCACGCGCCGGAACGTTGCCGGTCGGCCATGGCCTCGACGTGCAGGTCTCCGAGATGGCGTCGTTGCTGAGCCGCGGAGGCAAGGCGCCGCTGCTCGCCGGTGACCAGGGCGTCGGCAAGAGCGCCCTCGTTCAAGAGCTCGCGCGCCGTGCCACCGAAGGCCTGCTGGGTGAAGCGTTCGCTGGCATTCGCATTCTCGAAGTCACCGCCGCAGGAATCTTCGCGCGCACGTCGGGCCCGAAGGCCGCGGCCGAGCTCTTCGAAGAGATGCTCGAGCACCTCGCCGGCGGAGGACCCACGCTCATCTTCCTGCGCGACGTCGCCATCACGCAGGGCAGCTCGCTGATTCCCGTGCTGATTCGCGCGCTGCGGGCCGGCCGTCTGCGGTTCATCTTCGAGTGCGAGCTTCGCCGTGCCCACGAGCTGATGCGCAGCGACGAGGCCCTGGCCGAACGTCTGCATTTGCTCGTCATCAACGAGCCGACGACTGAACGGTCGCGCTGGATTCTCGGACGCGTCGCCGAAGAGCTCGAAGGCCAGCTGAGCCTGCCCATCGAAGCGTCTGCCTGTGACATGGCGCTGCGGCTCTCGGTGAAGTTTCTGCTCGCGCGCCGGCTGCCGCGAAAGGCAATCGAGCTGCTGAAGGAAACGGCGGCCGAAGCGAGCAGCGCCGCGCGGGAACGTGTCACCGATGAAGACGTGCTCGCCCGCTTCTGCGCGACGACACGGCTGCCGCGCTTCATGGCCGACGACTCACTGCCGCTGGACCTCGACGAGGTGCAGACCTTCTTCGCGGCGCGGCTTCTCGGCCAGGCCGAGCCGGTGCAGGCGGTGCTTCGAAGCGTCGCGCTGCTCAAAGCAGGCCTGAACAACCCGCGCCGGCCGTTGGGCGTGTTCCTCTTCAGCGGGCCGACGGGCGTCGGCAAGACGCACCTCGCGAAGCTGCTGGCCGAATATCTGTTCGGCTCGCCTGACCGGCTGGTGCGGCTCAACATGGCCGACTACCCGAACTTCGGCGACGAGGCCGTGCTGTTCGGAAACGCGTGGGCCCAGACGTGGGACGCGAAGCGCGGCGAGCTCACGCGGCTCGTCGATGGCAAGGTGTTCACCGTGTTGCTGCTCGACGAGTTCGAGAAGGCGAACGCGAAGTGCCACGACCGGTTTCTGCAGCTGTTCGACGAAGGGCAGTTCATCAACGCCGCGGGTGAGACGGTCGCGTGCAACAACACACTCATCGTCGCGACGAGCAACGTCGGCGCCGAGGTGCATCGCGAGCCGGGCATGGGCTTCGCGGGGCGGCGCACGGATGAAGAAATCATCGGCGAAGTCGACCGGCGCATCGCGGCCACGTTCCGCGCAGAGTTCCTCAATCGCTTCGACGGCATCTGCCATTTTCGGCCGCTGGGCCGGGTCGAGATTCGGCGCATCGCGCAGCGCGAAGTGGGGCGCGTGCTCGAGCGAGAGGGAATCCGGGCGCGGGGTCTGGATGTGGAGGTCGCTCCGGAGGTGGTCGATCTGCTCGTCGAGAAGGGCTACTCGCCGGCGCATGGCGCGCGGTACCTGCAGCGGGAAATCGAGAAGTCGCTGACGTCGGCGCTCGCGGTCGAAATCGCGCGCACGCCGCTGCCGCCTGGGACGCCCGTGAAGGTCGTCGCGCACAAGGGCCGCGTCCACGCCATCGCCGAGCCGCGTGTGAGAAGCGGCAAAGATGGAATCGCGCAGGTGCAGCTGCCCGCGGCAAGTGGCCAGCTGGCAAAGCGGAAGCTCGATCGCGGAGCGTTGATTGCTGCCGCCGAAGCGCTGGTGGGTCGCGCCGCGGCGGTGGGCAGTGCGTTCGGCCGGCCGGAGCTCGAAGCAAAGCGGCGTGAGCTGCTGGCGGCATCACAGGCGCCTGGATTCTGGGACGACGGTGAGAAAGCGGCGGCGTCGCTGCGAAACTACCGGGCAATCGAATCGCAGCTGGGTGAGCTCGATCGCTTGCGCGAAATCTGCAGCGTGGCACGACGCCGGGCGCGCGAAGCGAAGGCCGACGTGCAGCTCGCGGCGGCGGTGCAGGCGCTGGAAGAAGCGGGGCGCGAGGTGCAGCTGGCGGAAGCGCGGCTGGCGTCGGGAACTGCAGGCGATGTCGACGAAGCGTGGCTCGACATCAGCGCGGCGGCGGCGGGCGATGCGGGCGAAGGCTGGGTCGGCGAGCTCGTGCACCTGTACCTGGGCTGGGCCGAGAAGCGGCGCTACGAGGCGAAGGTGATTGCCGAAGGCGAGGCTCCCGCGCGCGCGGTGCTGCACCTCGCGGGGCCGGGCGTGTTCGGTTTTCTCTCGGGCGAGAAGGGGATGCATCGCCGCGTCGAGAACGAGCAGCGCGTCGGCGCGTACGTGCGGTTGTTCAAGCCCGAAGCCGCAGTGCTCGACAGCGTGGCGATTGAAGTGCGCGAGGTGAAGCGCCGGCAGGGAAACTTTGCCGACAAGCTCGTCTGTGAGGCGAGCGCGCGCGATGAAGACCGCGGACGTGAGCTCAAGTTGTCGGGGTCGTGCGGCCGCGACGAGCTCGAGCGGATTGTCGCGACGCTGCTCGACGGGCAGGGGGATTCGAGTGGTGAGGTGCGGCGGTACCATGTCGGCCGCAGCCCGCGTGTCGAGGACCCGCGCACCGGTGAGGCGACGCCGCGCGTGAAGGACGTGCTGCGCGGGGAAATCGACTTGTTCATCGCCGCGTGGATTTCGCGGCCGCCGGGCGAGACGGCGTAATCGCTTCCGGTTCCGCGCTCGGGTGGGCCGACCTTCGTGCTGCGTCGGTGCCGAGCAGGTTTCGGTGATTGTTGCCAGGG
>JAYUXE010001020.1:0-3237 GCA_043753165.1 Archangiaceae bacterium
GCTTCGCCCGTGCGAAGGTGGCGCCACTGCGCAATCAGCATCAGCAGGGGCATCGCCATGCCGGCGACGGCGAACAGAATGTGGAAGCCCAGCGACATCGCCATCTGGCTGCGCGCGGCGAGCAGGTCGTTCATTCCAGCGACGCGCGTACAGCCGCCGCTTCAACAACACAACCCAGGTTGCTATGTGGCTTCCATGAACCGTTCTTCTTTGATCTGTCTTGCTGTCGTCGTTTCCGGATGCACTGCCGCCCAGCTGAACTCGACGGGCCGCGCCTACAACTCGGTCGAAAAGACCGTCGCCACCGTGCTGATCAGCGACGCGCAGGAAGACGCGCTGGGCCAGCAGATTCACACCGAGCTCAACACCGCGACGCCCCAGAAGCCGGCACTGAAGTACGTCTCAGACCCCGTCATCACGCAGTACGTCGAAGGGTTGATTGGGAAGCTCACCCCGATCGCGAACAAAGACCGGCCGGCGAACTGGAAGGTGTACGTGATCGACGACCCGAAGACGGTGAACGCGTTCGCGACGCCGGGCGCGCAGATCTACGTCTACACGGGCCTGCTGCTGACGGCGACGACGGAAGCCGAAGTCGTCGGCGTGCTGGGCCACGAGGTTGGCCACGTGGTCGCGCGGCATTCGGCGCGGCAGCTGGTGAACACGTACGGCATCAACGCGATCAGCGAGATGGCGCTGGGCAAGCAGCCGGGCTCGATCGCGACCATCGCGTCGGCGATCGTCGGCAACGGGGTGATGCTCGCCCACAGCCGCGGCGACGAGAACGAGGCCGACACGTACGCGGTGAAGTACTCGGCGGCGGCGGGCTACGACGCCAGCGGCATCGCGAGCTTCTTCGAGAAGCTGGTCGCCTCGCAGGGCAACACGCCCCGCATCCTGACGTGGATCTCGACGCACCCTGCCCCGGCCGACCGCATCGCGCTCGTGAACCAGCAGGTGATGGATCAGGGCCTCGCGGGGCGCGGCGAAGTCGGAGCGGAACGGCTGGCCCCCATCAAGGCGCGCATTCCCAAATGAGCTTGTGGGCGCGCCTACCGCTTCGTGCAGAAGCTCGAAGAACCGGCGTCGCGGCAGAAGAAGGGCGACTCGCAGTCGGTGTCGTTGCCACACCGCGAAGACGGCCCGCCGTTGCAGATGCCGCCATCGGGGTCGCACGACAGGCACGGATCGCGGCCAGTCTCGAAGCCCTGGTTGCAGGAGACGCGCGTCTTGCCGTCGCACGACGCAGCGCTCGAGCCGCCCGGGCAGAAGGCAGACGCACCGCCGTCGAGCGTGCAGAAGGCGCTGTCCAGGGCGAGCACGCAGACCTTCGCGTCGCACGCTTCGTGGCGCCAACGTACTGGCACCAGCTGATCGACGCCCGGCTCGGGGCAGTTGATCGCGATGTTGGCTTCGCATCGGCCCGGGTCGTTCTTTCGGATGCACTCGTCGCGGCAGGCTGCGAGCAACATCAATGGAATCAGCAGGAACAGTCGCATGGCGTCGGCTGGAGCAAACCGCACGCCAGCGGAAGCTGGACATGCATGCTCCAGTGGTCCGCGACGGCGGTGTCAGCCGCTACTTCTTGCGCGTCGGGCCCTTCTTCTTCGCGGGCGCGGGGGCCGAGAGCTTCGCGACGAGCGCCTTGAGCTCTTCGGCGTCATCGGCCTCGGGCACCGCGCGAAGGTAGATGTTGAGCATCTGCAGCGCGCCCTTCTTGTCGTTGGTGGCGGCGAGCGCGCGGCCGAGACCGCGGTACGCCGCGAGATATGCAGGGTACGTCTTCATCGACGCGCGGAAGAACTTCACCGCACCCTTTCCGTCTTTCGCGGCCAGCCGCGCAGCGCCCTTGTCTGCGAGCGCACGGGCTTTTGCGATCACCGCGTCGTTCGTGCCCGGCACCGCGGGCGATGGCTTGTCCGGGTAGTCGAGCACCACCGGCTTTCCGGCGAGCAGCTTCGGCGCTTCCACCGGCGCAGGCGTCGGAACCGGCTCGGGGGTCGGCTGGGCGACGGGCGGTGGGGGCGGCGGCTTTGCGATCACCGGCTCGGCGACGTTCGGCAGCTCGATCACCGTCGGCGGCGTCGGGGCGCGAACCGCCAACCAGATGACGAGCCCCAGCAGCAGCACGGCCAACGGCACCGCGACCAGCAGAATCAATTTCAGCTTCTCGTTCGGATCCGAAGTCTTCGGCGCCGTCGCCTGCGTGCGGCGCGCTGGCTTCTTTTCCACCGGAATGTGCGTCGACGCGGCCGTCGAGTCACCCGCCTCGACGACGGCCTCGAGCGACGGACCCGTTTCGCCCGTCAGTGCGGGCCCGGCAGCCACCGTCGGCTCGCCTGGATCCGCCATCGCCTTCAACGACGGCCCCGTCGGGGGATCATCGATCGGCTCGAGCGCAGTCGCCGTCGCGCTCGAGTCTTCTTTCGGCGGGCGCGCCACGACCGTCGCGGTGCCAGGCGGCGAAGGCACCGGCTTCAGAATCGCGTCCGAGATCGAAGCCATCAGAGGACCTTCCGGTGGCCTCGGCACCGAGGGGAACGTGCCCGTTATTTTTCTGGCCGGCCGCGGCAGCGCGGCGAATGCGCCCGTCACGGGCTTCGCCGCTGGAAAAGTTGCGGTACCGACCGTGCGAGGAAGGGGCGCGGGCGCATTGAACGGCGCGAACAACGACTGCGTCTGCATTGGAATCGGCTGCGCCTTCGGAAACGAGCCCTGTGTCGGCGGGCGCACCAGCGTGTCCTCGATCCACGCGGGCATTCCCTGGGTGGGCTGATTTGCGATCGGCGAGTCGACGCGCGTCGCTTCGGTTCCGAACGGATTGACGTTGGTCGCGTCGGACCACTGGTTTTCGGGGGGCACGGCTCCACCCGAGGCGTCGAGCCAGCTGGGCGAGGACGCTTCGGTCGGCACCGACGGAGCGGGCCGCGGAAGCTCTGTCGCCGTCGAGTCAGACCACGGCGCGCGCGAAGGGAACGGCTGAGACGCGCGGCGCGGAAGCGGCGCGATTCCAATCGGAGCCGCCGGCAACATCCCCGAGCCCGACGTGTACTGTGACGCGCTTGGAAGAATCGGGCGGGGCGCGCTCGACTTGGGCGTGGGCATCGCCTGCCCGTTCGCCCACGTCAGAGCCACCGAACAGCCCACGCAACGGAACTGCGTTTCCGAAAGACCCGCCACCACCTCGGGCGGCAAGGGCTCGTCGCAGAGCGGGCAGACCTCAGACGGGCTCACGCC
>JAYUXE010001021.1:0-7546 GCA_043753165.1 Archangiaceae bacterium
CCAATCTTGACGATCTCGCTCGGGTGGCCGATGCGCAGGTGCGACATCTCGCTGACGGGGATCATGCCCTCGAGTCCGCCGAGGTCGACGAACGCACCAAACGCCTGCACGCCGACGATCTTGCCCTTAAGCACAACGCCGACCTGCAGCGTCTTGCGAAGCTCGGCCGCCTTGCCCTTCTGCTCTTCTTCGAGAATCGCGCGGCGCGAGAGGATGACGTTCTTGTCTTTCACTTCGGTGATGCGGAACAGCAGCTTCTCGCCGACGTAGCCGTCGAGCTTCTCGACGAAGCGAACGTCGACCTGGCGCGAGGGGCAGAACGCGCGGACATCGCCGATGGCGACTTCGAGGCCGCCCTTGTTGACCGCGAGCACGAGGCCTTCGACGGGCATGCCGCTGTTGCGGGCTTCGGCCAGCATCGACATCGACGCGGCGCCCTTCGACAGCTTGCGCGAAAGAATGATGCCGCCGGCGCCCGTCTCGATGACGTGGGCTTCGACTTCGTCGCCGACGCCCAGGCGAAGAATGCCTTCCGCGTCCTTGAGCTCGCCGAGGTCGATCATCGCTTCGGACTTGCCGCCGAGCGTGAGGAACGCGGTGTCGGCGCCGAGCTGGAAGATCTTCGCCTTCACCTTGTCGCCAATCTTGGGCTGGTGCTTGCGGGGCATGCCGCCTTCGGACTTCGAGGCGACCTCGA
Source organism: Archangiaceae bacterium (assembly GCA_043753165.1). Lineage (GTDB taxonomy): Bacteria > Myxococcota > Myxococcia > Myxococcales > Myxococcaceae > JAGSPQ01. The sequence goes on from JAYUXE010001021.1 coordinate 698, forward strand.
ACATCTCGGCGAAGCTCTGCGCTTCCGGCTGCTCTTCGAAGAGCGGGCTCGGCCGGGTCGCGATCATCGTCGGCGCGGGAACGGGGGCCTTCTCTTCGACCGCAACGGCTTCGGCCGACTCGGTGTTGGCCTTCGGAGCGTCCTCGATCTGGCGGGTCTCGACGGCTCCGCTGGCGCGGCGCACGGTGACCATGGGGCCGCCCTTCTTCTCTTCGACCTTTCGGGGCGCCGGAGCGGGACGGCGATCGTTGCCGCCGCGATCTCCACCGCGATCATTGCCGCGGGGCTTGCGCTCGTCCGGCTTTCCGCCACCGCCCGAGGGGATCCCCAGCATCACGTCGCCAAACGTCGCCTTCGGCTTCTTGGGACCGCTGCCGAAACCACCGCCCGAGTTCTGATCAGTCACTGCCGTACCGCCCTGTGAGGATGAAAAAGCGGGTTGCCCCTTACCAAAGGGGTCCAAGGGACGCCAGCGCACCCGTAGACTTCGGTTCATGAAGCCATGGCTCGTCGCGTTGTTGGTGTGTTCGTGCGCGGCGTCGCGGGCCGTGGTTCGCAGCGAGCAGTGCCAACAGGCGTTCGACCAATGCAACAACCGGTGCTTCCAGGCGCCGAACTATCCGCACGGCGGGCCCCAGTGCACCGAGGTCCGGGGAGTGATCGTCTGCCCGCAGGAAGGGCAGCCCGTCGACACGCTCGCTGCCGCGAAGTGCTTCCAGCGCTGCGAGTGGGATGACCGCGTCTGCGCCCAACCCGTATGGCAAAGTGAGGGCCATGATTCTGCGCGCGATGGCGGTGGTGGTGGTTCTCTCGATGCTGGGCTGCTCGAGTAGCGCGGGCTCCGGGTCGGGTGGCGGGTCCGGGTCGGGTGGCGGGTCTGGGTCGGGCGGTGGCGTTGGGTCGGGGGGTGGATCGGGAAGCGGAGGCGGCGCGGGCGTCGGTGGTGGGTCGGGCGCGGGTGGCGGGTCGGGGACGGACGGCGGATCGCTGTGTGGCGTGGTGAAGTGCGCTCCGGGCTACGAGTGCGACCCGGCGGACGGCGCGTGCAAGTGCGGCGGAGCGGTGTGCGGCATCAACACGATCTGCGCGTGCCCGTCGGGGAATCCGGGCTGCATGGCGTCGCAGCGCATGTGCGTGCCGAATCCGTGCGCGGGCGTCGTGTGCGTCGGGCTGCTGACGTGCGACCAGAGCGACGGCACGTGCAAGTGCAGCGGCGTCTCGTGCCAGTCGAACCAGACGTGTGCGTGCCCAGCGAGCATGCCCAGCTGCGTCGCGGGTCAGCGCATTTGCACGCCGTGATCTGATTGGCGGGTTGGAGTCGGCGCGCGACACGGTCGAAGCCAACCGTCTTCGGCCGCTTCGTCGTCCGGCTAGATTGGACCGTAAATCGCGTGGCGCAGGCCGAGTGGCCGACGTTGTTCTCGCGTACTTTCTTCGATTCAGATGAGCACGCGGCGGTAGCGCGGCCGCAGTGACGCGAGCGCACGGTGGAGCGCGTCGTCGCCGGCACTGCTCATAGGTCAGACCATAGGTACGGGCTAAGAAACGTGCGCTGGGACCGACACTCCAGCGCCCCGGTGGCCCAGGGTCACGACGTCGGGTCGGCGTTTCGTCGGCGGCCCGGAAGTCACCTGGCTCGGCGATCGCGGGAGACATTCCTCTGTGCCGAAGCGTTTCGTGTCGGCGGGCCGGTGCATCAGGGCTCAGGAACAGGTGCGAGAAGTCGGAAGCTCTGCGGGTTCTCTCGACGGCCCGTTTGCGGGCATTGGCCGGTGGTGGAGGCCGGATTTTGCGGGCGAAGTCGGGCGTGCGACCGCATTTCGAGGGGGTGGGGCGCGCTGGCCGCCGTGCTGGGTAAGCCGGCGAGCCCCACCCCCTACTTTCGTGAGAAATCGCGTCCAGAACGCACGCTTTCGTCGAAGAGAACCGGCCTTCACCTTCCACCAATGCCCGCAAACGGGCCGTTGAAAGAACCCGCGGAGGTTTCGATTTCTCGCAGGTGTTCCTCGGCAATGGATCACCCGGAGGTTGCTCGCGTCGGAAGGCGCGGCGGTACCTTCGAAGCCGGCGCCGAAAGCCAACGTCCCGGAACCGGACGACAGCGCTACCGAATGGGCACGAGAACGCGCCCGGTGGTGGCGGGCGGAGGCGGAGCGCCGACGAGTGCCGCGAGGGTGGGCGCGACATCGACGGGCTCGGCGAGCTCGATCTCACCTTTCCGCACGCCGCCACCGAACAGAACGAGCGGCACGTTCCGATCGAACAGCCACGGCGTGCCGTGCGACGCCGAGTCGCGGGTCCCGTACATCCAGTAGGGCCGGGGAACGATGATGAAGTCAGGGCTGCGGCCGGGGAACGCGCCGTGCCGGTAGAGATCCCCCAGGGCGCCGTAGGTGCCGGGCTTGTTGAGCTCGGGCATGGAGATGACCTCGGCGACTCCGGGAATCTTGCGGCCCGCGGCGATGATCCGCGCGTCGGCGGTGTGCAGCCGGGTGCGGACGGCGGCGGTGGAAGAAACGCCAGGGGTCCAGAAGCCCACAAACCAATCGCCGGCGCCGAGGGCCGCGTCGGCTTCTGCTTCGAGCGCGTTCCGCACGGTGACCCAGCCATCGATGCGGCCCGAGTCGATGCGGCGTTCTTTCAAGAGCTCGGCGTTCTGGCCACCGCCGTGGTCCGACGTCAGCGCGACGACGTACTTCCCCTTCCCCACTTCTTTGTCGAGCCCGTCGAGCAGCCGCCCGATCTGAATGTCGATGCGCCGGAAATCATCTTCCATCTCCGGGTCATCGGGCCCGACGTCGTGCGCGAGAAAGTCATGCGACGAAAAGCTCAGCGACAAGAAGTCGGGCGCTTCATCGCGGCCGAGCCCGTACGCCTTCACCGCCGCGAGGGCCGCGTCGACTTCCGCGTGCTCGTACAGTGGCTGCAGCTCGAACTTCTCGTTCATCGGCTCCAAGCCGCCGTCGGGCAGGTGGTGGCGTTCGATCGTTCTTTTGCGCGCATTGAAGCCGCCGCCCGCGAACGTGAACTGCGTGCCGCTGGCGATGGACTTCGCGATCAGCGTGTTCGGCCCTGCGAGGAAGGCGGGCATTTCCTTCGCGTAGAAGGTGCTGGTGGTGAAGAGCCCGGACTGGTGATCGAGCCAGACGACGGCGTCGGCCGAGTACCCGGCGGGAAGAATCGCCGAACGTTCTTTGCCCGAGATGGCGACGGTCTTCGATTCCTTGCGCCAGGCTTTGAACGTGTCGCCCAGCGTCGGCATCTTCATCAGCCACGGCGATGTGCAATCGCGCGCCACCGGCGGCCGGCCGAGAATCTGGTAGCGATCGTCTTCGGTCGACAGCGTCTTGCGGCCGAGCGCATCGTCGTACCATTCGTTCGAGACGATGCCGTGGCGATCGGGGTACGTGCCGGTCACGAGCGTCGCGTGCCCCACCGACGTCACCGTCGGAGCCGTCTCGTACCGCAGCTGCTTCACCCACGTGCCTTCGCCGATCATCCGCCGGATGCCTGCGGTGGCCAGTGGGACACGCTGGTCGAACGTCGATGATCCCAGCTGATCGATGACGATCAGCACCGCGAGCCGGGGACGATCTGCGGCGAAGGCCAACGACGCGCACAACACCACCAACAGGGGCAAACGCATGGATAACGCTTCTTACTTCAGGCGCGCGACCATGCCTTCGTTGAACCAGCTGCCAATCGCGGTGAACGCCGCGACGGCTGGATCCTCGCGGTCGGCGAACGCCTCGCACGCCGCACCAATCGACTCGCCCTGCTGCAGCGCTTCGATCGCGCGCGCCTCATCGGCCTCGAGCCCGACGTGAAACACCTCGTGCCCTTTGCGCCAGACGAGCATGGCCGTGCGTTGGGCAGGGATCTCAGGCGCGGGCTCGCCGGCCTCGAGCGCCCGCCACAGCGGCCGAATGTCGTGCGCGAGCCAGACGAGCCGAAAGCCGGGGATGAACGCGAGCTGACCTTCGGCGAACTTCTGAGGGTCGAGGCCGGCCAGCGCGGCAGCGGTCAACGGCTCGCAGTCTTCGGCGACGAAGACGTGCGCATGAAGCCACTCGAGTTCGGCGAGATCCGCGAGCAGCGGGGTCGCGGTGTCGCGAAGGAAGCCGGGAAATTCGTGGCCGAGCATCGACAGCGAAAAGTGCGTCGACGGGAACCGCTGCAGATACGCGCCGACGGTCGAGACGAAGGCCTCGCCGAGCAGCTGGGTCACCTTTGGAAAATCTTCGCGAATGGAGTCCTGCGTGCGCGCGACGAACATCGACGCGTAGACATGAACGCGTTGGTCGGCGCTCAGCGAACCGCCACCGACGATTTCACCCGAAGGAACGGGCGTCTTCCCGTCGTCGGTGACGAGCGAGAACAGGGCCGACTGCAGCTGCGAAAGATTCATCGCCGCGCCTCCGCTTCAATCTGCTGGGCCTTCACCGATTCGGCGAGCAGCACGTCGAGCTCGGGCACGCCTTCGTCCCATTCGATCAACGTGGGCACCTCGCCGAAGCGCTTCACGGCCTTCCGGTACAGATCCCACACGGGCTCGCTGACGTGGCCTTCGTGGGTGTCGATGAGCAGATCGCCGCGGTCCCAGTGGCCGGCGAGGTGGTACTGCGCGACGCGATCGACGGGGACGCCTTCGAGGTAGTCGTCGGCCGAGAAGCCGTGGTTCCGCGCGCTGACGTAGATGTTGTTCACGTCGAGCAGAATTCCGCAGTCGGCGCGGCGCGCGATCTCGGAAAGGAACTGCCACTCGGGCATCGTCGACGTGGGGTACGTGAGGTAGCTCGACACGTTCTCGAGAAGAATCTGGCGGCCCAGGTGCGCCTGCACCTGCTCGACGCGACGCACGGTGTGCTCGAGCGCCTCTTCGGTGAACGGCATCGGCAGCAGGTCGTGCACGTAGCGCCCGCCATGCGAGCCCCAGCACAGATGATCCGAAACCATCGCCGGCTCGATGCGATCGACCAGCGCCTTCCACTGATCCAGGTACGCCTTGTCGAACGCCGCGACGCTCCCAATCGACAGCCCTACCCCATGCAACACGACCGGCCGGTCTCTGCGCACCTTTTCCAGCACGGCCAGCGGCCGGCCGCCGAGGCCCATGAAGTTCTCGCTGATGGCTTCGACCCACGCGACGTCGGGGCGCTCTTCGAGAAACTGCGGGTAGTGCTTCGTTCGCAGTCCGACGCCGTGGCCCAACTTCAAGCGAGAGAACATGAGGCGCTCCAAAGACAACGGGCTGGCCGCCGATTGAAGTTGGCGCCAGCCCGTCGCAAAACTCGAGAGACGAAAGTTACATCTTCTTCGCGTCTGCGACGACCGTGCCCTTCTTCGCTTTGCAGTCGGCTTCCGTCATCGGCGTGATGCCCTTGCCCTTGCACTCGTTCTTGCCGGCGCACGCGTTGCCCGCGCCGCCACAAGCGCCCTTGCCCTTACACTCGTTCAGGCCGACACACTTGACCTTCGCCGCGTCCTTCGTGTCCTTCGCCGCAGCAGCCGGCGGATCCGCGGCAAATGCACCCATCGCGAACATCGAAGCAACGGCACCGGCGATCAGCGTTCCCTTCTTCATCGTTATGCTCCTGAGTTGAATGCGGTCCGTGATGGACCCCTTCCTCACAGCGCGTCCCCCTGAAGAGGCAGCGTGTGTATACCCCCATACGTTGGAAGCCCGAAGCTGGTTTCACCCCAGCCGGTAAACGTGACGCGGCTGGAACTTTGGCTATTCAGAACGGCGGCGAAGAATTCTTCGAACCACCGCCTGGGCCTGGGGAACTTTGAAGGCGACCGTGAGCAACGCATAAGCGGCTCCGAAGGTTCCGATGCAGAGCGCGGCGGTGAGCACGGGTGGCAGTGCCGGCGGCGGCAAAAAAGTCCCACCCCATTCCTCGAGCGCGAGCGGTGACGGCCCGAAGCGGGACGTGAGCAGGGTCTTGAGGCCGAGCGCGGCTGTTCCCGCCGCGATGGCACAGCCCCAGAGAATCAAGACGCGCGAGGGCGGCAGGCCGACGTCGCCAATCTGCTTCGCGAGGGCGCGGCGCAGCAGCGAATATTCGAGGAACGCGACGAGCCCGGTGGTGGCGGTGAGAAAAGCGGCACCGAGCTCGGAAGGCAGGCCAAGCTGCGCGGGAAGAATGCGGGCGGCGACGTAGCCGAGAATCGCGCCGATGGTGACGCGGAGGGCGGCGATGCGAAGTGGCGTGCGTACGTCTTTCATCGCCCAGAAGGCAGAGGAATAGAGGCGACCCATCGTCTGCGAGAGCAGGCCGACGGCGGCGGCGATCAGCAGGTACCAGACGTAGCGCGAGTCGCGCGCGGTGAAGCGGCCCCGTTCGAAGAGTCCTGCCAGCTGTTCGCCGATGAAGACGAAGGCAGCGGCGCTGGGGATGACGAAGAAGGCAATGCGCTCGAGGCCGGTGCCGATGCGGGCGCGCAAGATTTGCGAACGTTCTTCGGCTCCGCGGGTTGCGTCTTCGGCCATCTGGGGAAGCTCGGCCGCAGAGACCGCCATGCCGAAGAGCGAAATCGGAAGCAGGCTCAACGTCTGCGCATTGGTGAGCGCGGCCAGGGCGCGTTCAGAGATGAGCGTCGCGTACGCGCCGTCGAGCCACGCGCTGATCTGCACCACGCCGCGCGAGAGGACCGCGGGGACGAAGTTGCGTAGGACCTCGCGGACGCCGGGAAGCCGGGTCGAGACTGAAGGCCGGAAGCGCCCCAGCAGGCGCATCACGTTCGGCACCTGAATCGAGAACTGCGCAAAGGCGCCGACGACCATGCCGATCGACGCCCACTTCACGAGGCCCTGGTTGTCTTCGCGGCCGCCGAAGATCAGCAGCG
>JAYUXE010001022.1:0-16241 GCA_043753165.1 Archangiaceae bacterium
AGGGTCACCGTCTTGCCACCCGCATTCGGGCCCGAGACGACCAGCGCGCGCGTCTGGTCGCGCAGCTCGAGATCGTTGGCGATCACGTCCTGGCCTCTGAGCACCAGCAGCGGGTGACGCAGGCCCTTGAGCTCAAGCGTGCCGTCGGCCGGTTGCAGATCGGGCGCCGACGCGTTCAACGCCTCACTCAACGCGGCGGCGGCCTCGAGCTCGTCGAGCTGCGCGGTGGCTTCGACGCCGCCCGAGATCGCGGACGACGCTTTGCCGACCTGAAACGAGAGCTCAGAGAGCACCTTGCGCTCTTCTTCGAGCACCATCGACTGGGCAATCGCGAGATCATTGCCGATGCCGATCATCTCGGTCGGCTCGACGAACAGCGTCTGACCCGACTGGCTGGCGTTGTGGACGATGCCCGGAATTTCGGCGCGCGAGCTCGCGAGCACCGGCACGACGTACCGTTCGTTGCGAACGCTGAAGTAGCCCTCGCGCAGGTTGGCGGCGAACTTCTCGTCGTGCAGCAGCTTGTCGAGCCGCGACTTGATTGCGCGATGAAGGCCACGCGCATGATCGCGGGCTTCCTTCAAGGCGACGCTCGCGCGATCCGAGATCTCGCCGCTGGGCTCGATCGAACGTTCGAGCCGGGTGGCCAGCGCCTCGAGATCCGGCAGCGCCTTGCCGATCGCATTCAGGCCCGGCAGTCGATCTTTCCGCGAGGTCAGCGCCTCGCTGGTGCGTTCGAACGCAAACAGCGCGTGCGTGATCGCCATCAGCTCGCGGGGCTCGAGCATCGCCCCTTTCGCCGAACGTTCGAGCGACGGGCGAATCTCGGTGAGGCCACCCAGGGGCAACATCAGCGGCTCGGTGCGAAGGATCCGCGCCTCGGCCGTCAGCGCCAGCGACTCGAGCACCTCGACGCGGCCGGGCAGGAAGCCGCGTTTCTGCGCGCGCGCTTTGCCGGCTTCGGTGCGGGTTCGGCCCGCGAGGGCAGTACGCACTTCTTCGAAGCGCAGGGCCTGCAGTGTCGAGTCAGACAAGTCCATTGAGAGGCCCCGGGGTGTAGCCAGTTTTTAACGCGCACGCGAGGACGGCGCGCGGCGGGGCACCTGACGACTCACGGCACCGTGCCGCCGTCGGTGAAGCGCGCGACGCACGTGCCGCCGATGCAGCGGGCGCGCATCTTGTCGATGTCTGAGGGCCGGGCGCAGGCGGGCACCGGGCCACACGCGCTCACGTCAGGGGCCGCACACTCGTCCTTCGACGGCGTCTCGGCGCAGGGGCACTTTCGAAGAATGTCGGCGCGCGAGAACACCTGCGGGTAGCCGCACGATGGCCAGCCCAGCGCGCAGGCGTTGGGACACCGCCCGACGTCGCACTCGGAGTCCAGCGTGCAGACACCCGACTGCAGCCCCGAGAAGGGCTTCGTCAGCGCAGGCGGCGAGCACGCCAGCCCCAACAGCACCACCGAAAGCAGCAGCCGATTCGTCGCGATCATTCGAGATCTCCCCAAACCCTGTTATCAGTTTTCGCAATGTCGACTGCAGCCCTGTGGTGGGCCATCGCGCTCACCGCTGTTCCGGACCCGGCGCGGTTGCAGCAGGCGTTGGCGCTGGAACCGTCGAACGAGCCCGCGGCCCTCGCCGCCCTCGACGCGCTCGTCATCCAGTACCCCGGCTGGATCCTGCCCCGCCTCGAAGACGCCCGCCTGCGGCTCAAGCGGGGCGAAGGGCTGTCGCTTGCCGAGGCGCACCTCGAGGCCGCGCGTTCGTTCAACCCCGAGAACGCGCGCGGCCACTACCTGTGGGGGATGTTGATGGAAGAGCGCCGCGATTCGCCTGCGGCGATGGCCGCATACGGCGTCGCGCTCGCATTGCGTTCGGACTACGAGGACGCGCGCTTTCGCCTCGCGGGTCTTCAGCTGGCGTCCGGAGATTTTGCCGCCGCGGCAGAGGGGTACCGCACCTTTCTCAAGGCCCAGCCCGAGGTCGTCACCGCGCGCCTGCAGCTGGCCGTCGCCGCCGAGAAATCTGGTTCGGTCAAGGAAGCCGAAGCCCAGCTGAAGCGGTTGTTCGAGACGCCGGCCTCGCGCGCGATTGGGGGCCGCCGCCTGGCCGAGCTGTACGAGCGCACCGGGCAGAAAGCGGCGGCGCACAAGGTGAGAGCGGCGATCGAGGCCCCGCCGAGAAAACTGAGGGAACTCCAGCGTTCGGGGCGTTGAAACCTTGAGTATGGTTGCAGGCCCCCATGCTCTCTCTGCTCGTCGCTGCGATCGTCAGTGCGCCTCCGCCGTTGCCGCCGCCGCCGCAGGTGCTCGCCGAGCTCCGCGCGATTGAAAGCGGTGCCCTTCGCGGCAAGGGCGATGACCTTCGCCTGAAGTACCAGGACCAGGCGCGCAACCGACCGAACGACGTGCTGCTGCGGGTCTACCTCGCGTGGATCGCGATGCCCTCGGATGACGCGTGGAACCAGCTGAAGGCGATCGCCGCGCTCAACCCCGAGAACCCCTGGGTGCACCTCGGCATGGGCCGCACGTACACCGCGTGGAAGATGCGCGATCAGGCGAAGGCCGAGTACGAGCAGATCTTGAAGCAGGACTCGAAGTTTTCGGCGGCGGTCGTGGGCCTCGGTGAGCTGGCTTTGATCAAGGGCGATCTGCCGGATGCCGAAGCGAAGTTCCGCACGTCGCTGACGATCTACGACGATCCGCGCGCGCACGCGGGCCTCGGCTTGACGCTGCTGCAGGCCGGCAAAGCCGGCGACGCGAAGGCCGAGTTCGACAAGGCAATCAAGGGTTGGCCCGATCAACCGGCGGTGCTGCAGGCGCTGCTGAAGATGCAGCGCGACGGCAAAGACCCGAAGGCGGCGGCGGGCACCGCCACGCGACTGGCCGAGCTGCAGCCGAAGGATCCCGAGGTGCGGAAGATCCTCGCCGACCTGCGCTTCGACGAAGGCAACAAGGCCGAGGCGGCGAAGGAATATGAACGGTGGCTGCGGGTGTCGGCTCCGAACGCCGAAGTGCTGGCGCGGCTCGAGACGCTGTACCGCGAGCTGAAAGACGCGGACGGCGAAGAACGCACGCTGCAGGTGCATGCGTCGGTGGAGAAACAAAATCCCGCTCCGAGCCTGCGCCTCGCAGAGCTCGCGGAAATGAAAGGAAACGCCGAGGTCGCCGAAGGCCATCTGCTCGAGGCGTTCGATCGCGATCAGAAGAACGCCGCTCCGCAGCTGCAGCTGGCGCGGTTGCGGGCGAAGCGCGAGGCGTACATCGATGCGATGGCCGCGTATCGCACCGCGAGCGCGATGGAAGGTGAGGCGGCGACGACCGCGAAGGCTGAACGCGCGGAGCTCGAGAAGAAATTGAAGCTGCCCACGAAGCCCCCGAAGGGCACGGTCGACGCGATCTACAACGCGGTCGCCAAGAGCCTGAACGACCTGTACCTCGAACGAAAAAAAGTGAAGCCCGCGCTGGCCGGCGACCTCAAGTTCCGGGTGAAGGTGAAGGCCGCTGGAACCGCCGACAGCGTCGACGTCGCCAGCGACACCGTCGGCGATCCGCTGCTCGCGGCGCACGTCTATTACACGCTGACCGATGCGATTTACCCGAAGCAGAAGCGTGAGCCGATGTTCGAGTTCGAGCTCGGCGCGGCGAAGAAGGCAAAATGATTCGCACTGGCCTCGATGCGTGGGCCCGCGACGGGTTCACGGCCCTCAAAGCCACGCGCGTCGGAGCGATCGTCAACCCCACCAGCGTCGACGCCGCTTTCCGCCACCTCGCGGACCTGCTGCACAAGGCCGGAAAGCTGGCCGCGCTGTTCGGGCCCGAGCACGGCATTCGCGGCGAGGCGCAGTACATGGTTCCCGTCGGCGAAGTCGCCCGCGACCGCCACACGCACGTGCCCGTCTACAGCCTGTACGGCGCGACCTTCGAATCGCTGAGCCCAAAGTCCGAGCAGCTGGCCGGCCTCGATGCGCTGGTGTTCGACATTCAAGACGTCGGCAGCCGGTACTACACGTACGTCTACACGATGGCGCTGGCGATGAAGGCCGCGGCAAAAGCGAAGCTTCCGTTCTACGTGCTCGATCGTCCGAACCCCATCGGCGGGCTGCAGACGGAAGGCAACGTCGTCAACAAAGGGTTCGAGAGCTTCGTCGGCCTGTACCCGATTCCGAATCGCCACGGGATGACCGCGGGCGAGCTCGCGCTGCTGTTCAACCAGCAAGAAGGGTTCGCCTGCGAGCTGACCGTGGTGCCGTGCGAAGGGTGGACGCGCGCGCAGTACTTCGGCGACACGGGCCTGCCGTTCATCTCGCCCTCGCCGAACATGCCGACGCCCGACACCGCGCTCGTGTATCCGGGCATGTGCCAGGGCGAAGGCACCAACGTTTCGGAAGGGCGGGGTACTTGCCGGCCGTTCGAACAATTCGGCGCCCCCTGGCTCGACGGTTCCGCGGTGGCTGCGCACCTCGAGTCTTTGAATCTTCCCGGCGTGAAGTTCCGGCCGGTGGCGTTCACTCCGACGTTCGACAAGTTCACCGGCCAGTCGTGTGAAGGCGCGTTTCTTCACGTGACGGATCGTGCGATCTTTCAGCCGCTGCTCACTGGGCTCGCGGTCTGGCAGACGGCGCGGGCGCTGTCGGGTGGGCAGTTTCAGTGGCGCGCCGACGCGTACGAGTTCGTCGACCAGGTGCCGGCGTTCGATCTGCTGTGTGGCACCGCGCAGGTTCGGGAAGGCATCGAGGCGGGGTTGCCGTTGCTCGAGCTGGTGCGCGGGTTCGAGGCGCAGCTGAACACCTTTCATTCGGTGCGTTCGCAGGTTTTGCTGTACGGCTAGGGGGCCCATGCCGACCGCGATCGGGATCTTCTCGGACAGCGATGGCGACTTGAACGCACTCGATGCGGCGATTCGCTTTCTTTCCGGCAAGGGCGCCCGGCGGTTTCTCTTCGCGGGTGGGCGGTATGGCGATCTCGACGAGTGGGTGAAGTGGAAGCGCGACGAGGCGCGGGCGCTCACCGACTATTCGAACCTCGACTTCCTCGCCGACATCTCGAACTACCTGGCCGATGGCGACCAGCTCGACCGGCCGGCCGCGTTCGGCAACGCCTACGAGCTGTCGCGCACCAACGAAGAGCTGCGCCGCATGGCCGACCGCGTGATCCGCACCCCCGAGAAGGGCAGCCTGCAGTACCAGGATCCGAAGTGTCCCAGGAAGGCGATGGACATGCTGGGCGACACGCTGTGCTGCGTCGTCCACGACAAGAACGATCTCGACAAGGAAGACATGTTGAACGCCGCGCTGCTGGTGCACGGCAACGAGAACGATCCGAAGGTGGTGCAGATCGGCCCCCGCTACTTCCTGACTCCCGGCAGCTTGAAGGGCGTCAGGCCCACCGTGGGCATGCTCGAGTTCGTCGAGAAGAACCTGAAGTTCTCGGCGTTCACCCTGGCCGGTGAGACGGTGATCGAAGGCCAGCTGCTGCAGATGCAGGCGAAGAAGAAGGTCTCGGTCAAATGAAGCAGGTCGCGTTGATGGGGGGCAGCTTCAACCCTCCGCACTTCGGGCACCTGATGGCGGCGCTGTACGTGCGCGGCGCGTTGCCCGTCGACGAGGTGTGGCTGATGCCCGCGTACCACCACCCGTTCGGCAAACCGTTGGAAGCGTTCGAGCACCGCGTCGCGATGTGCCGCGCGATGGCGCAGGATCTCGGGCCATGGCTGCAGGTCAGCGAGATCGAGAAGGAAGTGGGCGAGGGCGGCCGCACCATCGACACGCTCGAGCATCTGCTGCCGAAGCACCCGGGCACGCGGTTTCGGCTGGTGCTGGGCTCGGACATTCTTCACGACCTGCCGCACTGGAAGGCGTGGGATCGCATCCAGGGGCTCGTCGACGTCACGATTCTTCACCGGGCGGGGTATCCAGATCCGCGCGCGATGGGGCCGCCACTGGCCGAAGTGAGCTCGACGCTGATCCGCAAGCAGCTCGAGGCGAAGCAGCTGCCGCACGAGCTCGTGCCCCGCGCCGCGCTCGCGTATCTGCAAGCGCACCATTTGTACGGTCAGTAGCGGCGTGCTACGCGCGTGCGCCCAATGACGACGCGCCGCCAGATCCGGGTCGTGGGAGCCATGCTCGAACGTGAGCCCGGCCGGTACCTGATCACGCAGCGGTCGAAGAACGCGTCGCTGCCGCTGCTGTGGGAATTTCCGGGCGGCCGTGTGATGGATGGCGAGACGGACGTCGATGGCCTGATTCGCGAGCTCAAAGAACGGCTGGAGCTCGAGGTCGAAGTCGGTGAGCAGGCGATGGCGACCCACCACGTCTACCCGGACTACGAAGTCGATTTCCGCGTCTTCCTCTGCAAGCTGAAGAAGGCCGGCGAGCCGAGCCACCAGAAGGTCAACGATCACCGCTGGGTCACGCTCGGTGAAACCGCCAGCTACAAGTTCCCCGACGCAGACGCGCGCACCCTCGAGAAGCTGCTCGACCTCGATCACTGACCCGTGCACCAGTTCCCCAAAGAGATTGGCTGGATCGAAGTGATCTGTGGCTCGATGTTCTCGGGCAAGACGGAAGAGCTGATTCGCCGCGTCAAGCGCGCCGTCTACGGCAAGCAGCGCGTGCAGGTGTTCAAGCCGAAGATCGACAACCGGTACGACGAGTCGGCGGTGGTCAGCCACTCGCAGCTGAAGCTTTTCAGCACCCCCATCGATCACGCGCAGGAAATTCTGCAGTTCCTGCTGCCGGACACCGAAGTGGTGGGCATCGACGAGGTGCAGTTTCTCGGGCCCGACGTGGTGCCGGTGATCGAAAGCCTCGCGACCCGCGGCATTCGCGTCATCTGCGCGGGCCTCGATCAGGACTACCAGGGCAAGCCATTCGAGCCGATGCCAGCGCTGCTCGCGATCAGCGAATACATCACCAAAGAGCTCGCGATCTGCGTCGTCTGCGGCAACCCCGCGAACCGCACCCAGCGGCTTCTCGCCCGCGAAGAACGTGTCGTCGTCGGCGCCGCCGGGGCCTACGAAGCGCGCTGCCGCAAGTGCCACACCCCCAACCCCACCGAGGCGACGCCTCCGCAGAACCTCGAGCTCTTCAAGTGAATCCCCATGCGTGACGCGCTGTACGAGAAGGTGCCGTACCGGTTGAACGAGCAGGAACACAGGTACGGCCCGCAGGTGCACCTGGTCGGAAACCCCTACCTGCTGTCACTGCTCGCCACGCTCTGCTCGAAAGAAACGATTCAGCCGCAGGTGAATCGCCTGGTCGCGGTGCTCTACACGGACCTGATCACGATGGCGGTGAACAAGGAATTTCCCCGCAAGTCGGTGGCGATTCCGACGCGCATGATCGACCACACCCCGAAGGGCATCTACCAGGGCGAAGTGATCGACGACGAGATCCGGGCGATCAGCGTGAACATCGCGCGCGCGGGGACGCTGCCGTCGCAAGTCACGTTCGATCTGCTGAACACGATTCTCACCCCGCGGCTCGTGCGGCAGGACCACATCATCATGAGCCGCATGCTCGACAACGCCGAACAGGTCGTCGGCAGCAACATTGGCGGCTCGAAGATTGGTGGCGATGTCGACGACGCGTTCGTGGTTTTTCCCGACCCGATGGGCGCGACGGGCGGCTCGTTGTCGACCGCGATCGAGATGTACAAGAAGAAGGTGGCCGGGAAGATGCGCAAGGTGATCTGCGTGCACCTGATCGTCACCCCCGAATACCTGCGGCGCATGACGAAGGATCACCCGGACGCGCAGATCTACGCGCTGCGGCTCGACCGCGGCATGTCCCCGCCCGAGGTGTTCGACACGGTGCCGGGCGAGCTCTGGGACAAAGAACGCGGCCTCGACGATCGCCAGTACATCGTCCCGGGCGGCGGCGGCATGGGCGAAGTGATGAACAACGCGTACGTCTGACCTGGAGCTTCTCTCGAATGGCTTTTTACGACTCTGACGTCAACGTGATGATCGACGGCCCCACCGTGGCCGCCCGCGTGCGCGAGCTCGGCGCGCAGATCGCAAAGGATTACGCCGGAAAAGATCTGACCCTGCTCGGCATCTTGAAGGGCAGCGTCTTCTTCACCACCGACCTCGCGCGCGCGATCGACCTGCCCATCACGGTCGAGTTCCTGGGCGTGTCGTCGTACCAGGGCGGCACCGAGACGACGGGCGAGGTTCGCATCACGTCCGACGTCACCAAGCCGATGGCGGGCAAGCACCTGCTGATCGTCGAAGACATCATCGACACCGGCCTGACGATGAAGTTCCTGCTCGAGAACCTGTCGGCCCGGCATCCCGCTACGCTGCGCATCTGCACGCTGCTCGAGAAGCCGTCGCGGGCCCGCACCACGGTGCCCATCGACTACAAAGGGTTCGTCATCGAGGACAAGTTCGTCGTCGGCTACGGGCTCGACTTCGACGAGAAGTACCGCAACCTGCCGTTCATCGGGGTGATGAAGGGGAAGTAGCGGGGGCGTTCAGTTCCCTGCGTCGGCCGCCACCGGCACGAAGACCGGCGCAGGCGGCAGCGGGGCAGGCGGGCGCACCGGCTCGGGGGCAGGCGCCGACAGGGTGTTGGTCGCGCGCCGCAGCGCCTCGGCCAGCGCCTTGGCTTCAGGCTCTACCGCGCTGATCATCTGGTTCGCCGCGCGGCTGTGCTTGCTCTCGAGCCCCGACGCGAGCTTCAGCTGCGCGAGCGCTTCTTCGATCTGCCGCTGCCCGTCTTCGAGCCGCTTGCGCGCCGTGTAGAACGCCACGTCCGAACGCATCTGCTTCAACGACAGCCGCTGTTCATCGCCCAGGCCCGACAGCTTCTCTGCGCGGCGCAGGTAGTAGAGCCCCTGGTCGAGCAGCTTCGGGTCGTCTGAGTTCACGCGCGGGCGCGCCAGGTTCTCGAGCACGTTGAACAACGCGCGATCCAGCGAGTCGCGATCTTCGTACTTCGTGTTCATCACGCCCATCGGCGACGTGCCTTCCAGCTCGATCGGCGCGTACGCATCGGCCAGCGCCGCATCGGCGGGCTGCCAGGGGTCGGCCCCCACGGGGAGCATCCGACCTTTCAGTACCACCAGCTTGCCGTCGCGGTTCTCGAGGCTGAAGGTCTTCGCGTTGATCTGCGCGAGGAGAAACGCAGTTGCCCCCGCCAGGCCCAGCACCACTGCGGTGATGATCAGCCGCTTGAGGAAGGTCAACGCCCGGCTGCCGAAAGAAGGGTTTGCGTTCATGGGATCGCCACTTTCATTGGGGCTCGAACATTCGGCCCTATATTCGGGGTCCAGTTGGCTACCACGTTCAAGCGGCTCGGGTTGTCCGAGCTTTTGCCACGTTACGTCTTCGCCGAAGGGCTCTACGCCCGGCGCCGCGTCCTCGAGCTCGGGGCCGTCGCGTCAACCCGCGGTGAGTCCGCGCGATTCCTGCTGACCCGCGGCGCCCGCACCGTGCTCGCGTGCGACCTCGATCTGCCCGCCGTCGAAGCCGCGAACAAGGCGTACGCCACGCAGGGCCTTCGCTACCGCGCCAATGTCTTCGACGATCTCGAGGGCGGCAGCTTCGATGTGTTGATGGTGGCAGACCTTGCTCCCTACGTTCGAGCGCCCGAGCTATTGCGTGAGCTCACCCGCCTGCTCTCGCGCGGCGGCATTCTCATCGGAGGCCTTCGCAACCCGTCGGGCCTCGCGCTGTCGATGGTGATGGAAGCCGAAGAAGGCGACCCGCCGCCGACGTGGGGCCAGCTGCTCGACGCGCTCTCGACGCATTTCCCTTCGGTCGAGGTCGCCACCCAGAGCCCCGTGCTCGGCTACCAGCTGGCCTTCGAACGGGGCGACGGCCTGCAGGTCGATGGCTCGCTTGCCGAGGCCACCGAGGCTGCCTACTTCGTCGCGATCGCCGGGCAGGAAGCCGTTCGCGCCGTCGACCCCACCTGGGTCCAGCTTCCGCCCGAGCCGCTCGCGTTCACCGGTGGAAAGCTCGAAGACGCCGCCCGCCGCGCGCGCGAATGGCAGGAACGCACCGAGCGCATGAAGGAACTGCTCGAGCGTTCCAAGAAGGACATCGGTCTTCGCGAAGAAGATCTGAAGACTTCGAAAGAACAGCTGCTGGGCGCACGCGAAGCCGTCGCTCGCCTCACGGTTCAGCTCGAAGAGGTCGCAAAGAAGCCGAAGGCGCTCGAGGTTCAAGACGAGCTCGCCAGCCGCATTCGGCGCCTCGAAGCCGAGCTCGGAGTCGCGCGTGAACGGGCGCAGGACGCCGAAGGCCGGGTGCATGCATCGCGCGCCGAGTCCGAAGCGCAGGGCCGGGCGCAGAAGGACGCCGCGGTCGAAGCGATCGCCGCGCAGGAAATCGCCCGCCTCGAACGCTCGCGCCGCGAAGAGATCGTGAGCCAGCTCGAAGACGCGCGCACCCGGCTGACTGCCGCGTACGAGCAGCACGGGCACCTGCAGGACGAGCTGGCGAACGGGCGCGTCGAGCTCGAGCGCACGCGGCTCCAGGCCGACCGCGTCGTCGAGACGTTGAGCGCCCGCGACCGCGAGCTCGCCACTGCCCGCGAACGCGAAGTGAAGCTGGCCGAGCTTCGCAGCGAAGCGGTGTCGGCCATCGAAGTGCTCGAAGGCCAGCTGGCCGCGATGCGCACGCGCTCGGGCGAGACGCTGGCCCAGCTCGAACGCAAAGAAGGCGAACGCCTGTCTGCGCTGCGTTCGATCGAGCTCGAGGCTCAGGCCCGCCAGAAGTTCGAGAACGAGCTCGCCCGCACCCAGTCGGAGCTCACGATCGCGTTGGAAGAAGTCGCGCAGCTCGAAGCCGAGAAGCCGGGCCACGAGACCGAGCTGCAGGAAGCGAAGGCCGCTTCGAATCGCCTCGCCCGCGACATCGAGGTGCTCGCCGGTTCTGAACGCACCTGGCGAGGCATGGCGCAGGAGCTCGAGCAGCGACTTTCCAACACGCAGGCGAACGTCGAAGCGCTCAGCGAGCAGGTCGCCGCTGCGGAAGCGGGCAGGGAAGCAGAGGCGGCGCGGTACCGGCGGCTCGAGGGCGATCTCACCACCGCCATTGGGGCCGAACGCAGCGCGCGGGAACAGGCAGAGGTCGCGCTCGCGGACACGCGGCAGCAGGTGCTTTCCCTCGACGAGGAATCGCGGACCCTGGTCGAGGCGCGCGATGCACTGACCGAGAAGTTTGCCGGGCTCGAAAGCAAACGGGATGCGCTCGAGGCGACGCTGGCCAACGAGCGCGCGCGTTCCACCCAGCGCATCGACGAAGTCGGCGGGGCCCTGGTCCAGGCCCAGGCTCAAATCGGTGCCCTCGATCGGAGGATCGAACGGCTCACCGCCGAGGCGGCTGAAGCGCAGGCCCGGGTCGAGGCGCTCACGGCCGAACGCGACCAGCAGGTTGCCGACCTTCGCCAGGTTCGCGCCGAGCTCGTCGAAGAAGAGGCCCGCCGCACCGCGCTCGAAGTCGACCTGGGCGAGTTCAAAGCGCTGCTGGCAGCGGCCGAGGAAGAATCGAATCTGCGGCAGCGCGCGGTCGACGAAGGCGCGAAGCAGAAGGCGTCGCTCGAAGAGATGCTGCGGCAGGGCCAGACGACCCTCGACGGGCTTCGTGAGGAACTTCGGCAGAAGCTCGAACAGGCCGCGGCGGATCTCGCGCGCGTCCAGCAGGAACATGTCTCGGTGGCCGAAGGCAGCTCGGCCGCGATCGACAGGCTTCGCGAGGAACAGCGCGTCGCCATCGAGGCAAGCGCGGCCGTACTCGAACGGCTGCGCGAAGATCAGCGCGCGGCGGACGCAGCCCATGCGGCCGAGCTTCAGGCGCAGATCGAAGCAAAGCGCGCGGTGGAAGCCGAGCTGCAGGCACAAGTCGAGGCGAAGCGCGCGCTCGACATCGAGCATCGCGAGCAGGTCGAGGCCAGGCGCGCGATCGATGCCGAGCTTCAGGCCCAGCTCGAGGCGAAACGCATCGCCGACGACTCGCACGTGGTCGCGGTTCAGGCGCAGCTCGCAGCGCACGCAGTCGAGCTCCAGGCCCAGAGCGAGGCGAAACGTGCGGCCGATGAGGCCCATGCCGCCGAGCTGCAGGCGACCCGCGACGCGCAGTCGGCCGAGCTCGCCGGGCTGCGTGAGGCCCAGACTTTTTCGGACCAGGCGCACGCCGCCGAGCTGCAGGCGACCCGTGACGCGCAGTTGGCCGAGCTCGCCAGGCTGCGTGAGACCCAGACTTTCGCGGACCAGGCGCACGCCGCCGAGCTGCAGGCGACCCGCGACGCGCAGTCGGCCGAGCTCGCCAGGCTGCGGGGGGCCGAGGCTTCAGCGCAGGAAGCGCACGCGGCCGAGCTTGCGTCACTGCGTGAACTGCAGGCGTCCGCCGACGAGGCGCACGCGGCCGAAAAGAACGCAGCGCTTGCCGTGCTTCGCGATTCTCAGTCGGCCGCGCGCGACGCCCACGCCGCCGAAATCGGCCGGCTTCGCGAAGAGCAGAACGCGGCCCTCGAGGCCCAGGCGGGGCTGCGCGAGGAACAGGCGGCCATCGCTCAAGCGCACGCCGCCGAGCTCGCGAAGCTTCGCGACGAACAGGCCGACGCCCGCGTCGCCCAGACCGCTGCCCTGGAAGCCGCGGCAGAGGCACTGCAGACCGCCCGAGACGAACGGGCCGCTGCAGAGGCCGCCCATGTCGCCGAGCTCGCGCATGCCCGGGAAGAGCAGGGCGCCACCGGCGAAGCGCTGCAGAAGTACCGCGAAGAACAAACCGCTGCGATGCAGCAGCTGCGAAGCGATGCGGAAGCCCTCGCGGCTGAGCGGCAGGCCTTGATCGACGACGGCAAGGCCACCACCGCGGAGCTCGAACGCCTTCGCGCCGAACAGACGGCCGCAGCCGCAGCGCTCGAACAGGTCCGCGCTGACCACGCAGCAGCCGCCACGGCCCAGGCCACCGAGCTTCAGCTGCAGATGCTGGCGCGCGATGAGCTGCGCACGATGCTCGACATCGCGCGTTCCGAGGTCGAGCGGACGCGGGCCGAGCAGCAGACGGAGTCCGCGCAGAAGACCACCGAGCTCACCGAAATTCAGACGGCCCGCGAGGCGCTGCAACGCGACCTCGAGCAGCTTCGCGCCCAGCTGGCCGAGAAGAACGCCGAGTATGCGTCTGCGCTCGAGCAGCTGAACGAACAGAAGGCCCATGCGACGAAGCTCGAAGAGAAGGTCGTGTTCGCGGACGGCGAGGTCGCGCACCTCGCGGCCGAAGTGGCGGAAGGGGTTGACGCCCGGCTGGCCGAACAGGCCTTGCGCGAGGCCTCGCAGGCGGAACGCGATGCGAGCCTCGAACGCATCGCCGCGCTCGAGAAGGATCTTCAGTCGGCAAACGAGGGCTTGAACGGCGCGGCGGCCGAGCTGGCGAAATACGTCGCGCTCGAAGAGGCAATCGCGCAAGAACGCGCAGCGGCCCAGAAGGCGATCGAAGACCGCAAGGCCGAGTACCAGCAGCAGCTGGCCGAGCGCGAGACGATGGCCCAGCGCGCCGCGGAAGAAGCGGCCGTCGCCCAGCGCCGGGCCCTTGACGAGGCCTCAGCCGCCCAGCGCCAGGAGCTCGAGGCCCGCGACGCCGCGCACCGCCTCGAGCTCGACAACCGTTCGGCCGAGTACCAGAAGTCGCAGGCCGACGCGTCCGAACAGCAGCGCGCAGAAGCCGATGCGCTGAAAGAGCAGCTCGACGCGACGAAGGAAGATCGCGACCGCTGGCGGGGCACCGTCGAACGGGCCCAGTCGGAAGCCCGCGGCCACCAGTCCGGCAAGCTCGGACTCCAGAAGGAGCTCGACAAGGCCCGCGAAGAGCTCGCTGCCCTGCGCGCGTCGTCGGCGATCGCAGGGGGTGAAAGCCAGGCGATGGCCGAAGCGCGCACGCAGGCCGAACAAGAGCTCGCCCGCCTTCGCGCGAAGCTCGAAGCCGCCGAAGCCGAGCTGCCGAAAGCCCAGTCGCGCCGCGACGAGCTCGAAGCGGAAGTGCCGCGCCTCAAGCTCGCCAAGGACGAGGTCGACGCCGAGCTGCAGAAGACGCTGGCCGCGCGCCGCGAGGCCGAAGACGCGCTCACCCGGACGAAGGACGAACGCCGCGCTGTCGACGATGAGCTCGCCCGCGCGCGAGATCGTTCGCAGGCCCTCGAGTCCGAGCTCAACGCCGTTCGCGGCTCGGCCCAGGGGTCGACGTCCGATCTCGAAGCCGCCCTCGGGGCCCGCCGGCAGGCCGAAGAACTGCTGCTCGCCCTGCGCACGAAGTACGGCGAGCTGCAGGACAACTACCAACACGTCCGCACTGCGGCCAGCGACCTGCCGCGATTGAAGGAAGAGGTGGTCGAGCTCCGCGCCGAGTCGCAGATGCTCGAGGCCGAACGCGAGCGATTGTCGAACGAGGTCGAGCGCCTCGAGAAGATTCAGCCCGCCGAGCCCACGTACGCGCCCGGCAATGGCGATCTCGCCGCCGAGCTTGCGATGTCGCAGGAAGCCGTCGTCGACCGCGACGCGCGCCTCGAAGCCCTGATGAGGCGGCTGCAAGCGCAGGATCTCGAGCTCGCCGCGATGAAGAAGAAGGCCGCTCCCACTTCGGCGATCGGCCGCGTCGCGCTGGTGAAAAAAGCCGTCACCGTGCCTCCGAAGAGGCCGGCAGAGCCCGCGCCAGCGCCCCGGCCGTCGACCCCTCCGATCGTCCCCGGGGTGGATCTCGAGGTGTTCGAGCTCGACATCGACGAAGACCAGAAAGACGAAGAGCTGCTCGACGAGATGCTGATCCTCGACGAGGACGAGCCGCTGAGCCCCACAAAGAAGTAGAAAAGCAGGGGCGTGAAGCGCCTCGCCTTCATCTTCGCCGGGTTCTGCCTGGCACTCGGCCTGATGTGGTGGCTGTTGTCGGCCGATGCGCCGGTGCCGACGCCTGCGCCCACGCCCGTGGCGGTGAAGCCGAAACCGAAGCCCATCGAAGTCGTTGCGGCCCCTGTCATCGAGAAGTCCGGGTTGTCGGGCACGGTGATGCGCAAGGGCGTGCCCGTCGTCGGCGCGCGGGTGACGCTGCGTGAGGTCGTGCCGTTGGTGGTGCAGTCGGGCGAAGGCGGGCAGTTTTCGTTCGAAGGGGTCACCGCGGGCGACGCGTGGTTGTCGGCGTCGCTGGGTGACGAAGCGTCGAAGTTGATGGGCCCGCTGATGCTGGCGCCCGGTGAGACGCGAACCCACGTGGTGCTCGAGCTGGTGCCGAGCGCCGTGGTGTCGGGCCGCGTGGTCAGCAGCCAGACGCGCCAGCCGCTTGCCGGAGCGTCGGTGGTCACGTCAGGCGGAACCGGCATCACCGACGGCAACGGCCGCTTCACGCTGCACGGCCTGCCCGCGGGCCAGACGTGGCTCGAAGCGAGCGCCAAAGGACACCTGTCGCGGGTCGAGTGGCTCTCGCTCGATTCGGTGCGGCCGCACACGGGGCTCGAGGTGTCGCTGGATCCCGCGAGCACGTTGTCGGGCAGCGTCCGGCAGCAGGGCAAGCCGATCGCGGGCGCGCAGGTATGGGCCGAACGGTTGATCGGCGCGCGCGTCGGCAGCAGCACCGGACCCGTGGCGTCGAAGGAGGACGGGACGTGGAAGCTGGAGGCTGCTCCAGGGCTGGTGCGGGTGATGGGACAGCTGCCCGATGGCACGCGAATTCTCGGCCCGAGGCTGCGGCTCGAGGCGGGCGAAGATCGCACGGGCATCGAGCTCGAGGCGGGCGAGAGCCTCAACGCCGATGGGCAGGTGCGGCTCGATGGCACCGGGCTGCCGGGCGCGTCGCTGACGCTGTTCGATGCGCGTTCGGCCGAGGTGATCGCGGTGACGAACAGCGTCGCCGACGGGCGGTTTCATTTCGAGCGCGTTCCGGTGGGCAGCTACCTGGTGCAGGTGCGGCGCGGCACGCTGACGACGCAAACGGGGCCGTTCGAGCAAAGCGGCGAAGGCCTCGAGTGGATCGTCGACATCTCGGGCAGCGCGGTGCTCGCGGGCCGCGTCGAGCCGGCACAGGCGGGCGTGCGCGTGCGGTGGCGGTCGGGCGATTGGGCGGGCGCGGCGGCGGACACGCTCACCGACGACAAGGGCACGTTTCGTTTCGAGGGTGTGGCGCCAGGCGTGTTGCTGGTCGAGGCGGAAGGCGAGCAGGGCAGCGCGGCGGCGCGCACGAGTGCGGGCGCGACGGATCTCGTGCTGCGCCTCGCGCGCGGGAGGCTGAAGGTGACGGTGGTGGATG
>JAYUXE010001023.1:0-3230 GCA_043753165.1 Archangiaceae bacterium
GTGGTGGGGCAACCGATGAGGACCAGGCCGAGAAGAACGAGAACGGCGCGCATCAGCGGGCCAGGCGCTCGAGGGCGCGGCGAGCAACGGCGATGAACGCGTCGCTGTCGGGAAGCAGCTCGGCCGTCTGCGCCAGCGATGGATCTCTTCCGCGCACGCGCGCATCGAGCAGCGTCAGCACTCGGCCCGCTGCGAGCGACGACGGGTAACCATCGAACGCGAGCACCGCGGCGTGCGCGAACGGCTTCACCTCGCCGGGGTTGCGAAGCGTGTGGCCTTCTTCGCCGAGCGCGAGCGCCAGCGACAGCAGGTACGTGAGCTCGGCCTGCCCGAAGATGGCAAGCGCGCCGGCGCCGATGACGACCAGGTTCGTCGCGGCCAGCCACGCTTCGGGGCCACCGGTCGGGTCGAGCGAAACCGTCACTCCACGCGCACCCAGCGTCAGCAGCGCGTCGTCGAGCACGGCCTTGAGCCGCGGCATCGTCGTGTCGGTGACGGCCAGCAATCCGGCGGGAACCGGCGGGAACCGGTAGGCGTCGGGCGCATCGACGGGCTCACCCCGCACCTGCGGCGCAGCGCCTTCACCGGACGTGAGGGCGGCTCCGAAACCATCGGCCAACGCCGCATCGTCGGCGCGGCCCAACTGGCGAAGCGCTTCGGCGTACAGCGTCCACCCGTCGGCATCGCCGGCCTTCACCAGCAGCTGGGGCCAGACCGTCGTGGCCAGCTGCGCGCCCTGCTGTGTCGGCGACAGACGTTCGGCGAGGAACCGCAGCGTCGCAGGGGCAAGCTTCTGCGCGCCCACCAGCTTCTCGCCCAGGCGCACCGCCATCGGAATCAGGTCGGCCTGCAGGTAGCCCGACAGAATTCCTTCGAGCTCGTCGGTCGAGGTGGTGACGCGCTCACGCAGCTGCAGCGCTTCGCCCGTCATCCCCAGCGCGGTGGCGAGCTGCGCGCGGCGCGAGAGGTTCTCGGGCGTCTCGGGAAGGTCGGCCAGCAGCTTCAAGGCGTCGCGCTGGCGGCCCTGCGACTCGAACGCTTCGACCATCGCATCGCGGTAGTCAGCGATCGCTTCCGGACCTGCGAGCACCGACAGGCGTTCGGTCATCGCGAGGAACCGCGACGGGTCTTCTTTCTGGGTCAGCGCCGCGAGCCGGCTCACTGCGGCGATGGCGTTCGGGTCATCGACCAACGCGCGTTCGTACGCATCTCGCGCCGGTTGGCCCTGCGATTCCAGCAGCTCGCCGCGTTCGATGTTCAGCGCCGAACGCGCGTACGCATTCTCTTCCAGGCCCGCGAGCTCGAGCAGCGACGCGACCGCTTCGTCGGTGCGGCCCGCGTCCTTGCGAAGGTCGACGAGCTGGCGAATCAAGCCCTTGCGCTGCTCGGGCAACTGCCCGGCCGCGGCCTTCCACAGCTTCTCGCGCGTCGCCGCGTCGACGGCGCCCGAGTGCGGCAGCAGCAGCTCGAGCAGGCGCGGCTTCGGGTCATCCAGCGCTTCGGCGATGACGTGGTCGAGCTCGCCCGCCTTTGCCAGCTGGTCGAGCGCGACCGGCGAACCGAACTTCAGCAGCAGCTCGGACCAGAGCTTCTGGGCGCGATCGACGGCGCCCGCCTGCTGGAACACCGCCGCGAGCTGCTCGAGGTCTTCCGTGTCGCCATCTTCTTCGAGCTGCGTCGCGAGACGTTCGGCATGCACCGACGTGCCGTCGACCTTCGCCAACTGCCACAGCGCCTCGGTGGCCTTCGCTTCGTCCTTCGCGGCGTCGGCGAGCTTCAATGCCCCGACGAAATCGTTCGCCGCCATCAGCGGGGCGAACCCGACCGCCAACGCCCGCGCCGGAAGCTTGAGGACGAGGAAACGGTGCGCGAGCTCGGTGGGTGACAGCGCGTCCGGGTGCTCGCTAACCACGCGCTCGAGCACGTCGACGGCTTCCTCGCGCTCGTCTGCCTGTTCCCACGCGGCCGCGGCATCGATGAGCAGCTGCCGTTGCTGGCGAGGGTTGTTCGCGCTCAGGCCCGCCGCAGTCACCAGAGCCTGCGCCGCGCGCTTCGGCTGCTTCATCGCGCGCGAGAGCTCGACCACGAGCAGCAGCACTTCGACCGACGGGCGCATCGACAGCGCCTCGCGCGTCATCGTCAGCGCACGCTCGAGCCCGTTGCCCTGCTGGAATGCGCGCGCCGCCGCGAGGAGCCGCGCCACCTTGTCGTCGCCTGAATCGAGCGCCGCGCGTTCGGCCAGCACTTCGCCCAAGGCAGTTCCTTCTTCCAGCTGAATCAATGCGTCGAGCGCGCCGAGGTAGCCGGGGAAGGCCGAACCGCGCGTGCGCAACGACTGCAGCGCCTCGCGTGCACCCGGCACATCGCCCGCGCGCTGCTTCAAGCCCGCGAGCTCGAGCCACACTTCGGCCGCTTCTTCGTCCTGCAGCGTCGGAGCGAGCCGGTTCAGCGTCTCGAGCAGCCCCGCGTCGTCGCCCTTCTTCCGCTGGTCGGTGGCGAGCCGTGCGAGGGCCGTGGTGTTGCCCGGGTCGACCTTGCTCGCCTTGATGCGCAGCTCGGTGGCGCGGCCTTCGTCCTGGAACTCGCGTTCGACGAGGTCGGCGGCTTCGAGAAGGGCGGTCGCTCCCTGGTCGCCACCGGCGGCTTCGGCAAACTGTTCGTGCAGCCACAGCAGCTCGCCGCTTTTGCCCATCGCGGCCAGCGCCGTCTTCGCGCGCGCGTAGAAGGTCAGGTCGGAAGGCGACTGGCGCACGAGCACGCCGAGCGCGGCCATCGCATCCTGCGGCCGCGGCGCGAGGTCGGCAGCGCGACGGTACAGCGCTGTCGCTTCCGCGCTGCCCGGTTGCTCGGCGGTCGCGCGTTCGGCGAGCTTCAAGGTCGCGCGGAACAGGCCGGCTTCGTCGCGGGTCTGGGTGTACGCCTCGACGAGCAGCGACAACGCCTCGCGGCCCTTCGGACCTTCGGGGTCGAGCTTCAGCACCGCTTCGAAAGATTCGGCGGCGTCGTGAAAGGCCTGCGCCTCGAGCGCGGCATGGCCCAGGCGGTCTTGCAGCTTCAAGGTGAGCGCGCTGTCGAGGTCGGCACCGCCCGTCTGCAGCAGCCGGCGATCGAACGGCTGCGAAGCCCGCGGGCCACCACTGGCCGCTGCGAGCTCGGCGCGCTGCTGCAGCGCCTTCAAGTCGGTGGGAGCCGCCGCCAGCAAGTCGTCCCACGCCGCGGCCGCCTCTAGC